>JAAWIL010000025.1 GCA_022796315.1 Oscillibacter sp.
AAAACCCTTGCAATCCGCCAGGATTGCGGCGGCGTTTTGCCTTGCTGGACAAAAAATCCCCTCGCCAATCCCCGCACGCTGAGATCCTAAACAGGCTCTCAGGTTCCGCCGTCCACAGGCGCGGGGCGCTCCAGCGCGGCGGCGTAGAGCTCATTTTTGCCGAGCCCCGTGTGGGCCGCCACCTCCTTGGCCGCGTCCTTCAGCCGCATCCCCTGGTCCCGCAGGGCCAGCACCTGGGCCACGGCGTCCTCCAGGGCTACGGCGGGCGTCTCCCGAGGCGGCGCGCCGGCCACCACCAGCACAAACTCCCCCTTGGGGGCGTTCTCGCCGTACCAGGCGGCGGCCTCGCCCAGGGTGGTGCGGCGGACCTCCTCATGGAGCTTTGTCAGCTCCCGGCAGAGGGTCACCGGGCGGTCCGGACCGAAGGCGTCCCGCAGGTCCTCCAGGGTGGTCAGGAGCTTGTGGGGCGCCTCGTGGAACAGCATGGTCCGCTCCTCGCCCCTCAGCTGCTCCAGCCGCTCCCGGCGGCCTTTTTTGTTGACGGTCAGGAAGCCCTCAAAGGCAAAGCGCCCCGTGGGCAGGCCGCTGACCGCCAGGGCGTTCACCGCCGCGCAGCAGCCGGGGACCGCCGTCACCGTCACGCCGTTTTCCCCGCACAGCCGCACCAGGTCCTCCCCGGGATCGGAGACGGCGGGGGTCCCGGCGTCGGTGACCAGGGCACAGGACTCCCCCGCCAGCAGCCGCCGCAGAATCGCCTGGCCGGCGGAGGCGCAGTTGTGCGCGTGGTAGCTGACCAAGGGCTTTTTGACGGAGAAGTGGTTCAGCAGCTTTACGGACACCCGGGTGTCCTCCGCCGCGATGAAGTCCACGGCCCCCAGGGTCTCCAGAGCTCTGGGGGAGAAGTCCCCCAGGTTGCCGATGGGCGTGGCCACCAGATAGAGCGTTCCGCTCATGGCATGTCCTCCTTGAAATAAATGGCGTCCAGCTCCGCCGAGGGCGTCCCGTCCGGAGCCTCCAGCAGGAGCGGCGCCTCCACCGTCAGTCCCGGGCGGCCTCCCCGGCGGCCCTCCGCCAGCAGCAGCTGGGGCGCGGCGCCAGGGCGCCGGCAGACCTCCCGCAGCCGCTTGGGCTCCAGGCCGGCCTCCCGCAGGGCGCAGAGGAGATCCGTCAGCCGCTCCGGCTTGTGGCAGAGGCAGAACGCCCCGCCCCAGCGGAGCAGGTACGACGCGGCCCGGCACACCTCCACCAGGGTGCAGGCGCTCTCGCTGCGGGCCTCCCGCAGGGCCGGAGCCGATGGGAGACGCCCGCTGCCGGGCGGGTAGTAGGGCGGGTTGCAGACCACCAGGTCCAGCTGTCCCGCCGGGAGCAGCCCCCGGATCTCCCTCAGGTCCCCCTGACGGATGGTCCAGCGCTCTCCCAGGCTGTTCTCCGCCCCGGCCCGCTCCGCCAGCAACGCCGCCTCCGGCCGGAGCTCCAGCCCGGTGACACGGAGCTCCCGCTGCCGCTGGAGCAGGAGCAGGCCCAGCAGGCCCGTCCCGCAGCCCAGGTCGCAGACCCGGAGTCCCGGCCGCAGGCGGGGAAAGGCCGAGAGGAGAAAGGTATCGGTGCCGGGGCGGAAGAGGGCGTCATCATAGACAAACCGGAGTCCGCCGGGGCAGAGGGATTCCCAGTGTTCCACAGCGCGCCTCCCCTTTCTGATGCGCAAAGCGGTATTTCAGGCCGCTTTCGTCTCCCCATTTGCAGGGGAACCCATTCTCCACATGGAAGATGTGGTACGAATCCGTCTTCTTTTCAAAAAAGCGCGTCTCCACGGCCGGTAAACCCGCCCTGAAGACAGCGCCTCCATAAAGCGCCGGGGCCCGCCATCCTCCCATGAACTCATCGCTTCAGCGTCCGTCTTCTCATGATAAGAGCCCCGCAAGCCAGAGCTTACGGGGCCCTTATGTATTCCTGAATTACTCCTCAGGAACGATCGCGCCGTTGGGGCAGGTATCGCTGCAAGAACCGCAGTCCAGGCAGGCACCGGCGTCAATGACGTACTGGTCGTCGCCCTGGCTGATCGCGCCGGCGGGACAAGAATCCGCGCAGGCACCGCAGCTCACACAGGCAGACGTGATTTTGTAAGCCATGGGAAGCACCTCCATTCGATTTGTGCATTCATTGTACCATACAATTTTGAAAAAGCAAGAGGGGGGCCGCAAGATTCCAGAAGAATTTTTTATTTTCTCTCTCCCCCGCTCCCGCCCTCCGGCTGTTCACAGTTTCTTTTCAATTTGGTCAAAGAAAGTCAAAAATCTCCTCTTGACATTTTCGGGAGCTGTGCTATACTGTCCTCAGATGATAGATCAAAGAAAGTCAAAGTCAAAGAACAAACGACAAGGAGGGAACGCCCATGGGAATTTCCGATCTGATCGCGACCTTTTTGCAGGACTGCCTGGCGGAGGCGGAGGACGGCGTGCTGGAGGTCCAGCGCAGCGACCTGGCCCAGCGGTTCAACTGCGTGCCCAGCCAGATCAACTATGTCATGAGCACCCGGTTTTCCCCGGAGCGGGGGTACATTGTGGAGAGCCGCCGGGGGGGCAACGGGTACATCCGGATTACCAGGGTGCGGGTGGACCGGCAGACGCTGCTGATGCACGTGATCAACTCCCTGGGGGAGCGCGTGGACCTGCCCTCCGCCAGAGCGATCCTCGGCAACCTGGCGCAGTCCGGGGCCCTGGAGGAGTCCGTGGGCCAAGCTCTGCTGGCAGCCCTGGGCGACAAGGCCCTGGCCATGGTGCCCCGGGAGGTCCGGGATCATGTCCGGGCGGATATGATGAAGCAGGTGCTGATCTTACAGGTATAGCCGGTTTCCGTCCCCTCGCCGCCGGTCCGGCCACCCCATGTCAACAACAAAAATGAAAATATAGGAGGAACCCATTATGAAATGCGAACATTGCGGTAAAAATGAAGTGACCTTTGTTTACCGGAGCAACTGGAACGGCCAGGTGGAGGAGAAGCACCTGTGCGCCGAATGCGCCGGGGCCCTGGGCTACACCCAGCGGCTGGCGGCCCAGAACCGCTCCATGATGCAGAACTTCTTCGGCCGGAGCGGCCTGCTGGGCGGCAGTTTCCTGGAGGATTTCTTCACCCCCATGCCCAATCTCCTGGGCCGGATGCTGGAGAACCCCTTCGACGACTTCTTCGCCGAGATGCCCGCCCTGGGAACCGCTCCGGCGGCCGCCCCGGCGGAGCAGACCCCCAAAGAGGAACCCCAGGAGCCGTCCCACCGGGAAGAGCCAGGCCGCTTCTCCCGGATGCGGGAGATGAACGCCCTGCGGCTGGAGATGAAGAAGGCCGTTCATCAGGAGAACTTTGAGCGGGCCGCGGAGATCCGGGACCAGCTCCGCCGGATGGAGGTGGAGCGCAAGGCCTGAGAGCCTGCCCCCCAAAAACCGACACAGAACAGAAAGGACGTTGGAAACGTATGAGTGAGCATAGATTTTCCCCCAAGGCCGAGGAGGCCCTGCGGCTGAGCCAGGAGGCCGCCGGAGAACTGGGACACGGATATGTGGGCACGGAACACCTGCTGCTGGGCCTGATGCGGGAGACGGACGGCACCGCCTACGCGGTTCTGGCGGAGGCCGGACTCACCGACGAGATGCTGGTGGAGATCCTCCGGACCAATGTGGGGGCGGGCCTCCCCGGCGGCAACCCCGCCCAGGGCCTCACCCCCCGGGCCCGCCGGGTGGTGGAGATCGCCATGGAGGACTCCATCCGGGGCAGCAGCGGCTATATCGGCACGGAGCACCTGCTGGCGGGCCTCCTGCGGGAGGGCAACAACATGGCCGTCCGGATTCTGCGGACCGCCGGCGTGGATGCCCGGCAGCTGTACACGGCCCTGATGAAAAAGCTGAACGAAAAGCCCCGGAGCCGGGCCGGGGGGGACAGCCGCGGCGGTCCCTCCGCCCCCCGGGAGGAGGGCGGCAAGGCCAAGACGCTGCGGGAGTTCACCCGGGATCTCACCGCCGACGCCAGAGGCGGCAAGCTGGACCCGGTCATCGGCCGGGATGAGGAGATCCAGCGGGTGATCCAGATTCTCTCCCGCCGGACCAAGAACAATCCCTGCCTCATCGGCGAGCCCGGCGTGGGCAAGACCGCCATCGCCGAGGGACTGGCCCGGAAGATCGTGCTGGGGGACGTGCCCGACGAGCTGCTGGACAAGCGGCTGCTGTCCCTGGATCTCTCCGGCATGGTGGCCGGCACCAAGTACCGGGGTGAGTTTGAGGAGCGGATCAAGAAGCTCCTGGAGGAGGTCCAGCGCTCCGGCAACGTCATCCTCTTCATCGACGAGCTCCACACCATCGTGGGCGCCGGCAGCGCCGAGGGAGCCGTGGACGCCGCCAACATCATCAAGCCCGCCCTGGGACGGGGCGAACTCCAGGTGATCGGCGCCACTACGCTGAACGAGTACCGCAGGTATATCGAAAAGGACGCCGCCCTGGAGCGCCGGTTCCAGCCGGTGCAGGTGGGCGAGCCCACCCAGGAGGCCAGCCTGGAGATTTTGAAGGGCCTGCGGGAGAAGTACGAGCAGCACCACAAGCTCCAGATCACCGACGGGGCCCTGGAGGCGGCGGTGACCCTCTCCGCCCGGTATATCTCCGACCGCTTCCTGCCGGACAAGGCCATCGACCTGATGGACGAGGCCGCCAGCCGGGTGCGGATGGAGGCGGAGGAGCTCTCCCCGGAGCTGAAGAGCCTGGAGGAAAAGCTCAGCGTGCTGACCCGGGACAAGGAGGCCGCCATCGCCAGCCAGGACTATGAGAAGGCCGCCCAGCTCCGGGACATTGAGCGGAACTACCGGGAGCAGGTGGAGTCCGAGCGGGACAAGCGCCGCCAGAACCACGCCGAGCACCGGCCGGTGGTGGAAGAGGACATTGCGGAGGTGGTCTCCGGCTGGACCGGCATCCCCGTCACCCGCCTCACCGAGGACGAGGGCGCGCGGCTGCTGCGGATGGAGGAGCTGCTCCATGAGCGGGTGGTGGGCCAGAATGAGGCCGTCCAGGCCGTGGCCAGGGCCATTCGCCGGGGCCGCGTAGGGCTGAAAGACCCCAAGCGCCCCACCGGGAGCTTCCTGTTCCTGGGTCCCACCGGCGTGGGCAAGACGGAGCTGTGCAAGTCCCTGGCGGAGGCCATGTTCGGCGACGAGGCCGCCATGATCCGCATTGATATGTCCGAGTATATGGAGCGGCACACGGTGTCCCGGCTCATCGGCTCCCCGCCGGGCTACGTGGGCCACGAGGAGGGCGGCCAGCTGACGGAGAAGGTGCGCCGCAAGCCCTATTCCGTCATCCTCTTTGACGAGATTGAAAAGGCCAACGAGGACGTGTGGAACATCCTGCTCCAGATCCTGGACGACGGCCGGATCACGGACTCCCAGGGCCGGACC
This sequence comes from Oscillibacter sp., assembly GCA_022796315.1. Taxonomy (GTDB): domain Bacteria; phylum Bacillota; class Clostridia; order Oscillospirales; family Oscillospiraceae; genus Oscillibacter. The sequence continues at coordinate 5,429 of JAAWIL010000025.1, forward strand.
GTGGACTTCAAGAACACCGTGATCGTTATGACCAGCAACATCGGCGCCAAAAGTCTCACCGCCGCCGGCACCAAGCTGGGCTTCACCGACGGCGGCGGGGAGGTCCAGGACGAGGAGCGCGCATTCCAGGCCGCCAAGGAGACCGTCATGGCGGAGCTGCGCCAGACCTTCCGGCCGGAGTTTTTGAACCGGATCGACGACATCATCGTCTTCCGCGCCCTGACGGAGGAGGACATCCGGGAGGTGGCCCGGCGGATGCTGAGCGGCGTCTCCGCCCGGATGGAGGCCATGGGCATCCACCTGGACGCCAGCGACGAGGCGGTGGCGGAGCTGGCCAGGGAGGGCTTTGACCCCAAGTACGGCGCGCGGCCCCTGCGCCGGGCCATCCAGAGCCAGGTGGAGGACGCCGTGGCAGAGCGGATGCTGGACGGCACCCTGAAGGAGGGCGACGTGGCGAAGCTCACCGTGGAGGACCAGAAGCTCTGCGTCTCCAAATAAGCACACACAGAAGGAGCGCCCGGAATCCTTGATTCCGGGCGCTCCTTTATCAAGAGGAGAACAGCACCCCCCACAGCCAGGATGCCGCCACCGTCCACAGCGGCAGCAGAACCAGGGCCCAAATCTCCGCGGCGATCAGGCCCCGCACCATCTGCCGGAACATCCCTCCCCGAGGGAAGAGAAGTCCCCTGCCCGCCGCCAGGACCCCCTGGATCAGCCCCTGTGCCGCGCTCTCCGCGGCCGGCCGGGGAACCGGCCGCATCATCCAGAGGATGCCCGCCGCCACCAGCACGGTGAACAGCAGCCACCCTGCCCGGCGGAGCACACGGCCCGACCCCCGCGCGTCCGCCCTCTTTTCTGTTTTCATCGTTAGAGCCTCCTGTCTCCGAATCTGCGAGGCGCCGGCCTCTTTTGTCCCCACCACAGCGCCGCCGGAGGCGGTTCCACCCCCGGGGCGCCGGGTGAAAAACAAAAACGCTGTGCAGGAGGAACTCCCACACAGCGCAAGAAGCAGCCTTCTCATGCAGTTCCGGACACAGAGAACACAACGACAAAACCCGCCCCTTGCGAAAAGAGCCGGAATGTCGTATAATACTCCATGCGGTGCGGCCGATGGCCGTTGTGTAGGTGGAATCAGCACCTGCGCAGGTTTGCGGGTGTTGGCAGCGTCCGCAAACTGCCGCATTTTTGTTTTTCATCCCTGATTATAGCAGAAGCCCCATCGAATGACAAGTATTTCCCATAGATTTTAGCGCAGGCCCCCGGAACGGCCAGGCGCGTGATTCCCCTCTTCCGCGCCGCTTTTACGATACAAAACAAGCGCCCGGACAGCCGTCCGGGCGCTTTCCGCTTATTTCAGATATTTCTTCACCCGGCCGGCCAGCGTCACCGCCAGGCCCAGCTTCACAAGGTCCGGCACAACGAAGGGGATCACACACCATCCCAGCGCCGCCGCCAGACCCACCGGCCCCGTGGTCCGGGCGTAGACCACCATGAACCAGGCGGTGCCAAAAGCGTAGCACACCGCAAGACCCAGCACGCAGCTCAGCAGCACCACCGGCATGGACTCGCCCAGACGGGCCGTCACCATCCAGTACACCAGCGCCGAAACCAGGAAGCCCACAATGTATCCCCCGGTGGTTCCCAGCAGAACGCCGGGTCCTCCCTGGAAGTTGGAGAAGACCGGCAGGCCCACCAGGCCCATCAGAAGGTACACCGCCACGGCGTACAGTCCCCGCCGGCCGCCCAGGACCGCCAGGGCCGCGAAGACCGCGAAGGTCTGCATGGTGAAGGGCACCGTCATGGGCACGGTGATCCAGGCGCATACCGCCATCAGCACGGCAAACAGGGCAATGTAGGCCATGTCCAGCGTCCGCAGGCGGCTGGAAGCCGGTACAGAATGTTCTTTCATAATACCTCCGTATGTTCACACAGTTCCCGGATCTTCTCCTGAACCCCCTTGAGATCCTCGAAGGTCTCCGGCCGTTTGCTCACGTCCCGCAGCAGCGCCGCCGGGTGGTAGATGGCGGTCATCTGAACGCCGTTCCGCTCAAACCACTGGCCGTGCTCCACGGTGATCTTGAAGTCCTCCTTGATGATGGCCTTGGCGGCAATGCGCCCCAGGCACACGATGATCTTGGGCCGCAGCAGCGCCGCCTGCCTCCGCAAAAAGCCGATGCAGGCCTCCTGCTCCACGTTCAGCGGGTCCCGGTTCTTCGGCGGACGGCACTTGACGATGTTGGCAATATACACCTTCGTACGGTCCAGGTGAATCATCTCCAGCATGTCGTCCAGCAGCTGTCCGCCCCGGCCCACAAAGGGAATCCCCTGCTCGTCCTCGTGCTGCCCGGGTCCCTCGCCAATGAGAAGGATCTCCGCGTCCTGGGCTCCGTCTCCAAAGACCACATGGGTCCTGGTCTCCGCCAGACCGCAGCCCTGGCAGGCCAGGCACTCCGCCCGCAGGCTCTCCCAGCTGTCCTCCATCTTCTCACCTCATTTCGTTTCGATAAAATCGGCGGGCCCTGTCCGGACCCGCCGATATCATACCATGAAATTTCTTCCGGCGCAAGTGTGAATTTCATACTGTTTTTCTGGAAATACTACTCCTTCCGAACGGAATGGCCGGAAGGAATCTCTGCCATGTTTTGCGGCTGCCGCAAACGGAGGCGAGCAAACCGGCTTTCCATCCAATCGCATGATTTCCGAATTTTCCATTCGGAAATCATATCTCCCGGAGACAAGGGGGCTGCTTTCTATGCTGCTCTGGTATTTCTGGCTCTACAGTTTTCTGGGCTTTCTCTTGGAGCGCGCCTTCGCCGCCGCCACCCGCGCGGAGCACCAGGCCCGCCGGTGCTTTCTCCTGCTGCCGCTGTGCCCGGTCTACGGGCTGGGGATGCTGGCGGTACTGGCCCTGCCCCGGGAGCTGCCCTTCTGGGCGCTGGCGCTGTGGGGCGGGCTGGCCGCCACGGCGGTGGAGTACGGGGTCCACTGGGCCTATGAGACCCTCCTGGGGGTCCGCTTCTGGGACTACAGCCAGGCGCCCTGGAATCTGCGGGGGCGCGTGTGCCTGCCCTTCACCCTGGCCTGGGCGCCGCTGACGGCAGCCGCTGTCCGGTGGGTCCAGCCCTGGGCGGAGGCCCTGGCGGAGCGCGTCCCGCCGGGCGTGACCTGGGTGTGCCTTCTGGTGTTCAGCGCTGACGCGCTGCTGTCCGCCCGGTTTTTGCGGGTGACCGGGGATGTTGAGGCGCTGCGGTCCCTTAAAACCGCACCAGGTGGCTGATCTTCGCCATGCGGCACCCCGGATGGGTGTCCTTGGCCCGCATGAGGAAATTCAGCTTGTCAATCCGCTCGCCGGACCGGGGGCAGCCGTTCTTGATGAAGGGAATCTGGAGCCCCACCGCCAGGTCCATCACCACGTCCCCCACCACGCCGCCGGAGCGGCCGGAGGTGATGGAGAACAGGCCGTGCTCCTGGGCGTACCGGTGGGCCTCCAAAGCCTCGGTGATGGTGCCCACCTGGTTGGGCTTGAGGATGAATCCGTCAATGGAATCACTCTCGTGGGCCCGGATGATGCGGGCCTTGTTGGACACGGTGAGATCGTCGGCAATGAGGAAGGTCCTGGTGATCTCCCGGTGGGCCAGGCGGTACCCCTCCCAGTCGTTCTCGTCCAGCAGGTCCTCAATGAAGACGAAGTTGTACCGCTCCGTCAGCCCCTTGGCATAGGCCACCAGTTCCGCGCTGGTGAGATAGTTCCCATTTAAGTAGTAGCCCTTCTCAGGGTCATACATCTCGCTGGAGGCGCAGTCCAGGGCGAAGGCGCACTGCTCCTGGTACCCGCAGCGCGCAATGGCCTCGGCAATCAGGTCCAGGCAGGCCGCCGGGTCCTCGTAGGGGGCGCACCAGCCGTAGGACCCGCCCACCCGGGCGGGAGCCCCGGTGCGGTCCTGGATCACCTTGCCCAGCTCCTGGAACACCTCAACGGCGATCTCCACCGCCTGCTCGATGTCCTCCGCCCGGTAGGGCATCACCAGGAACTCGTTGAAGGCCTGGCGGACCCCAGCGTTGTTCCCGCCGTTGAGGACGTTAAAGGAGGGAATGGGGACCGTCCGGATGCCGTCTCCGGCGATGTAGTCGTACAGCGGCACGCCGGCGGACGCCGCCGCAGCCCGGTAGGCCGCCACGGATACGGAGTAGATGGCGTTGCCGCCCAGGACATGCTTATCCGGCGTGCCGTCCAGGTCCATCATCGCCTGGTCAATGGCCGCCTGGTCCGTCACGTCCATGCCCACCAGGCGGGGGGCGATGATGCGGTTCACGTGATCCACCGCCTTGTGAACGCTGAGTCCATGGTACTCGCCCGGGTCCCCGTCCCGCAGGACGCAGGACTCGTACATCCCCACGGAGCTGCCGGTGGGGGCCGCGCCGGTGCCCACCGCGCCGTCCTCCGTCACCACATCCACCTCCACCATGGGGCGGCACTTGCAGTCGATGATCTGCCGGGCATGGACGGACTTGATCCGGGGCCCGGCCTTCCTCTCCGGCTCCAGGGCCGGGACATAGAGGATGTGGAGGTCGCAGAGGTTCGTGCCGGTGTTGCCGGTGAGGACGCTGCCCCCCAGGGCCGTCAGGGCCTCGTAGCAGGCATGGCCCCGCAGGGCGGCATGGAGGTCCACCCCCCGCTCCAAGGCGGTCTGAAGGCTCCGGGAGTCCGTAAGGCCCCCCGCCGCCGGGGTAGTTCCGTCGGTGCCCTCGGAGTCAATGGAGAGCAGGGCGCAGCCGGGGAGCTTCCCCGCGGCCAGGGCAAAGCTGCACGTCAGCTCCTGTCCTGGCCCGCCGTGGCCGGTGACGGCGGCCTGATCGGAAATTTTGGTAGTCACCTCCCCGGAGGCCAGCAGGATGCAGGGCGCCCGGACCGGGTTCCCGTGCTGCTGGATCTCCCTGGCCACGGAGGCCAGCAGGGTGCCCGCGTCCGCCGCCTCCCCCTCCAGGAAGCTGGAGAGGATCACGGCCCGCAGGCCCATGGCCTCCGCGGCCTCCTTGGCGTACCGGCAGGAGTCCGGCAGGGAGTTCAGCAGGAAATAGGTATTCTGAGGGAAGGCCTTGGGGGTCTCCCCCTCCTCCCCCGCGTTCATCAGGTAGTCCACTATGGACCGGGGCAGGCGGTCCGCCAGGCCGTAGTCCCGGATCACCCGGCGGGCATCGTCCAGGGTGGTCTGGTCCGGGCCCATGGGGGTGCCCCGGTAGGCGGCGCAGGGCTCGCCGATGTCCCCGGTGGCCGGAGTGCCCACGGCGTCGGAGATCCCGAAGCCGATCAGCTCCGCCCCCCGTGCGGCGACGCGCTTGGCCAGCATCCCGCCGTTCATCTGGCTGATGTGGCGGCGGATGGCGTTGATCTCCAGAATCCCCGCCCCGGACTTCAGGAGCACATCCGTGGCGTCGATCTCATCCTGGAGTGTGATCCCCTCCACCGGGCAGCTCATAAGGGCGGAGCTGCCCCCGGAGATCACCGCCAGGAAGAGGTCCTCCTCCCCCGCGCCGTCCACCAGCTCCAGGATCTCCCGGCAGGCCCGGAGGCCCTCCTCGTTGGGCAGGGGATGGCCTCCCACAAAGACCTCCGTCCGGCGGAAGACGTCCGTGGGCTCCAAGGACTTCACGATGGCGATGCCCCGGGTCAGATGATCCCCCAGCACCTCCTCCACGGCCATGGCCATGTGGTTGCAGGCCTTCCCGGCCCCCAGCAGGTAGACGTGCCGCTTCTTCGCCAGGTCCCAGCGGCGGCTCCCGATGCAGAGGACGTCCCCCTCCATACGGGCAATGCTCCTGATGCGCTCCCTGGCGTCCAGACGCCGGAGGGTCCGCTCCGCGATTTCCAGCACCATCCGGCGGCTCTCCCGGTCTCCCTGGGACAGCAGCGCCTCCCGATTCTTGATTTTCTGCTCCATAAATCCCCTCAATCCTCGCACTGGGCCGCGCTCTCCCACAGCAGCAGCTTCTGGCCCAGGCCCTTGTCCAGGGCGGTGTGGTACAGGTCGTGGCACAGTCCCATGTCAAACACGGCCATGCCGTCGTTGATGAAGCAGAGGATCTGGTCCTCCCGGTCCCGGCCCGTCTGCCGGCCCAGGATCACCTTGCCCAGCACCGGGAACTCCTCCAGGTCCGGCAGCTTCCCCGCGTCAATCAGCTGATAGATGGGGGTTCCGATGTGGTTGCCATAATTGGGGTCCCGGGCCTCCTTGCCGTCCTTCACATAGGTCTGGTGCAGGGCCGTGTTGTCCAGGACGATCTTCATGTCCAGCCACAGCTCCTCGTCGCACTGGAAGGGCCCGGAGGCCAGAAGGGTGCAGCCGGGCTTGATCCAGGCCCGCTTCACCGCCAGCGGCGCCGTCCGGGAGGCGGCGATGGACAGCACGTCCGCCTGCCGCACCGCCCTCTCCAAATCCGGCTCGACCACCGCCTCATATCCCAGATCCCGCCGCACGTGCTCCGCCATGATCTCCGCGTTTTTGGGAGATCGGTTGCAGCAGACCACGGTCTTCAGGTTGGGCAGCGCCGTGGCGATGGCGTCCAGGCAACCCCGGCCGATGGGGCCGCAGCCCACGCAGGTGAGCACCTCCGCGTCCTTCCGGGCCAGATACCTGGCTCCCACGGCGGGCACGGCGCCGGTCCGGGCGGCGGAGCTGAGGTTGGCGCTGAGGAGGCACAGGGGCTCCCCGGTCTCCTTGTTGTTGAGCATCACCGTCAGCACGGAGCGGGGCAGGCCGTTCTGCCGGTTGGCGGCGTTGGAGCCGTACCACTTCACGCCGCACACGTCAAAGCGCCCTCCCAGGTAGGCGGGCATGGCCACAAAGCGCCGGTCCGGGCCCGCCAGAGGCATCCCGGGAAAGGGGCTGGCCTCCGGGAACACCAGGGGCAGGCCGTGGCTGTTGCGGCCCGCGCCGCCCATCAGGTAGTCCCCCTGGGCCAGGAGGCGGAACACCTCCTCCGCGTTGTCCACGCACTTCTTCGCGTCCAGTACGCCGGCAGCAATGCAGTCCGGCTCCGACAGAAACAAAAATTCCGTTCTCTTACCCATAAATCCCTCTCCTTATCGGTAAATTTCGCGCAGGAAAATACAATCAGTAATTGTTTTATGGCCTCTCCGCCGGGTTCTCCAGGACTACGGCGGGAGGCCGCACCTCCTCAAATCACCTGGAACAGATAGAATTTCAAGTAGTTCGTCTCCGGCACACCCCAGAGGATCGGGTGGTCGCAGCCCTGCTGCCGGGCCTCAATCTGCCGCAGCTGGACGGCGGCGTCCCGGGCGGCCTCGCTCAGCATGGCGGTGAACCGCTCCTCCTCCGCGAAGTGGGAGCAGGAACAGGTGGCCAGATACCCGCCCCGGGGCAGCAGCCGCATGGCCCGGTAGTTGATCTCCTTATACCCGGCCATGGCGTTTTTCACCGTCTGCCGGGACTTGGTGAAGGCCGGCGGGTCCAGGATGATGAAATCATACCGCCGGGGCTCCCGCTCCAGGGCCGGCAGCAGGTCAAAGACGTCGGCCGCCAGGAAGTCCATCCGCTCCGTCAGCCCGTTTCGCTCCGCGTTGGCCCGGGCCAGCTCCACGGCGGAGGCGGACACATCCACGGCCGTGACATGATCCGCCCCGCCCAGGGCGGCGTTCAGGGCGAAGGAGCCGGTGTGGGTGAAACAGTCCAGCACCGTTCTCCCCGCCGCCAGGCGGGCCACGCAGCGGCGGTTGTACTTCTGGTCCAGGAAGAAGCCAGTCTTCTGTCCGTTCTCCACATCCACCAAATATTTGACGCCATTTTCGGTAATTTCCACCAGCGGCGTCTCCGGCGCCGGCGCCCCCGGCAGGGGGAACCAGTCCTTGAACTGGGGCAGGCCCTCCTTGTCCCGCAGGGCCGCGTCGTTCCGCTCAAAGATCCCCCGGATGGGGTGCCCGTCCCGGCGCAGAATCTCCGCCAGCAGGGGCAGCAGCAGCCCCTTGATCCGCTCCATGCCCACGGAGAGCACCTGTACGCTGAGCAGATCGTGGAACTTGTCCACCGTCAGCCCCGGAAACCCGTCGGCCTCCCCGAAGACGGCCCGGCAGGCGTCCAGGTCCTCCGGCGCCATAACCGTTTTGCGATAGTCCCAGGCCCACTGGAGCTTCCGCCGCCAGAACGCCTCGTCAAAGCGGTCGTTGGCGTTCCGGGAGATCAGCCGCACCCGGATCTTGGACCGCTCTGACAACAGCCCGGTGCCCAGATACCGGCCCTTTCCGCTGAGAACATCCACCAGACCGCCATTTTCCGCCGTCCCCTCCGTGGAGAGGATCTCCGCGTCATAGACCCAGGGGTGGCCCCGGAGGATGGACGCCTCCGCCTTGGGCGTGATGGTATATCTGGGATAGATTCGGTCTGTTTTCATCAATACGCCTCCGATCTTCTCCGGCAGGAAGCGGGCAGGAGCGCTCCGCCCTTCACGCCGCCGGTTCCTCGCCTGCCCACTATATCACATCTTCCTCCGGATTGCCATATAAATAGTGTGAGGAGGAAATCGTCATGCCTATTATTTATTTGAGTCCTTCCACACAGGACTGGAACAGCTACGTCACCGGCAGCGGCTCCGAGGAGTACAACATGAATCTCCTGGCGGACGCCCTGGTGCCTTACTTGAACTCCAACGCCATCCGCTACCAACGCAACCGGCCGGACATGACCGCCGCCAGCTCCATTCGGGAGGCCAACGCCGGCAATTTTGACCTCTACCTGGCCCTCCACTCCAACGCCGCCCCGGAGGGCAGCTACGGCGAGGCCAGGGGCATCATCGTCTTCTACTACCCCGGCAGCGCCCAGGGCCAGCGGGCCGCGGAGCTCATCGCCGAGGAGCTCCGGAAAATCTACCCCCTGCCCAACAAGGTCTCCACCCGCTCCACCACCACCCTGGGGGAGGTCAGCCAGTCCAGGGCCCCGGCGGTGCTGGCGGAGATCGGATACCACGACAACTACGCCGACGCCGTCTGGCTGGAGGGCCACTGGGACGCAATCGCCCAGCAGCTGGCCCGGGCCCTGACCCGTTTTTTCGGCCTGCCCTTCGTCTACCCCATGGACCCCGTGCCGGGCACCGTCCGGGTCAGCTACGGCACGCTGAATCTCCGCAGCTACCCCTCCGGCGTGGGCCGGGTGACCGCCAACCTGCCCGACGGCGCCGCCCTCACCATCTACGGCGAGTGGCAGGGGTGGTACGTGGTCCGCTACGGAGACCTGATGGGCTACGCCGCCGCAGCCTACATTGACACGCCCTAGAACGTTCCCGCCGCTCCGGAGGCCCCGCTCAATTTTTTATCGAAAACAATCAAAACTGCTACGGTTTTTCTTGACACGGCTCCGGCAAACGATTAAACTAATAGAAGATGATTTTCGACCGGCATAGGGGTACCGTTCGATCATTTTCTATCTGTCAGCTGTACAGGCCGGACGCGGCCTTTGGGGACCCCGCTCCCCTTTTTGCACGGTGGGCCGTCTGATCCCAAGCCGGCCACGGTCTTTTCGCGCCCTTTCTGCCCGGCTGACGAAACGAATACAGAAGTGAAGGAGAGTATCCGCCATGATACCGTATATCCTCAGCGCCCTGGCGGGGCTGGTGGTCGGCGGCGCGGTCTGCTTCCTGCTGGGTATTCGCTACCGGAAGAACGTATCTGAAAAAGAAATCTCCAGTGCGGAGGATGAGGCAAAACGCATCATCAACGAGGCCATCAAGAGCGCCGAGACCAAGAAGAAGGAAGCGCTTTTGGAGGCCAAGGAAGAGATTTTGAAAAGCCGCAGCGAATACGAAAAGGAAGAGAAGTCCCGCCGGGCCGACCTGCAGCGCCAGGAAAACCGCCTCCAGCAAAAAGAGGAGAACCTGGACCGCAAAACCGAGGCCATCGAAAAAAAGGAGGAGGCCCTGGCGCAAAAGCACGCGGCCGCCGACAAGGAGAGCGAGGAGATCAAGCTCCTCAAGCGCAGCCAGACCGAAATCCTGGAGCGCATCTCCGGTCTCACCGCCGAGGAGGCGAAGCAGTACCTGATTGATCAGGTGGAGTCCGAGGTGACCCACGAGACTGCCCTCAAGATCAAAGAGGTGGAGTCCCGCATGAAGGAGGAGTCCGAGGCCCGCGCCCGGGAAGTGGTGGCCCAGGCCATCCAGCGGTGCGCCGCCGACTCCGTAGCTGAAATGACCGTCAGTGTGGTTCCCCTGCCCAATGACGACATGAAGGGCCGGATCATTGGCCGGGAGGGCCGCAACATCCGCACCATCGAGACCCTGACCGGCGTGGACCTCATCATTGACGACACGCCGGAGGCCATCACCGTCAGCTGCTTCGAGCCGGTGCGCCGGGAGATCGCCCGGCTGGCTCTGGAGAAGCTCATCGCCGACGGCCGGATTCACCCCACCCACATCGAGGAGATGGTGGAGAAGTCCCGCCGGGAGGTGGAGGCCGTCATCAAAAGCGAGGGCGAGCGGGTGGTCTTTGAGTGCGGCATCCGCAGCCTCCACCCGGAGCTGGTGAAGATGCTGGGCCGCCTCCACTACCGCACCAGCTACGGCCAGAACGTCCTGCTCCACTCCGTGGAGGTCAGCCATATCGCCGGCATGATGGCCGCGGAGCTGGGCGCCGACGTCCAGGCCGCCAAGCGGGCCGGCCTGCTCCATGACCTGGGCAAGGCCGTGGACCACGAGATGGAGGGCACCCATGTGGCCCTGGGCGTGGAGTTCGCCCGGAAGTACAAGGAGCGGGAGGACATCATCCACGCCATTGAGGCCCACCACAACGATGTGGAGCCCCGGACCATCGTAGCCTGCCTGGTGCAGGCGGCCGACGCGATTTCCGCCGCCCGGCCCGGCGCGCGCCGCGAGAATCTGGAGAACTACATCAAGCGGCTGGAGCAGCTGGAGACCATCACCGGCTCCTACCCTGGTGTGGACAAGGCCTTCGCCATCCAGGCGGGCCGGGAGGTCCGGGTCATGGTGAAGCCCGAGCAGGTCAGCGAGGACCAGATGGTCATCCTGGCCCGGGACCTGGCCAAGAAGATCGAGGAGGAGATGGAGTACCCCGGTCAGATC
>JAAWIL010000026.1 GCA_022796315.1 Oscillibacter sp.
TGACGGATGGCAAGGATTTTTAACGCAGTCAGGGCGGAAAATACGCCGCCAAGACATGCGCGGGGAGATTTTAAACAGGCTCTTAGAACCTGTATTCATCATCGGGGGATGCCGGATGGGCGAGGAGTTTTCTCGTCAGACAAGGAACAGCGACGCAGTATGGCGGGAAAAAGACCCCTCCAGACGGCGTTCATCGGTTGTGAATACAGGCTCTAAGCTATGTTTTTGCCCCCGGCCTAGCCGGGGGCTGCCCTTGGGACTGCCAAATCATGGATTTCCCATGGCCTGTTCCCTTATTTTATCCCTGGCTCCGCAGCAAAAACGCCTTCACCGGCAGAGCGTCCGCCAGGCCCAGCAGCGTCCGGTTGAAGCCGCCGCTGTAGTCAAAGCGCACGTCGGAAACCGTTCCGCCCAGCCGGCGGTCCGGCAGGGAGAGGGTAAAACGGCTTCCCTTCCCCTCGTGGGACTCCACCAGCATGGCGCCCCCCTGTCCCTCCGCCAGACGGCGGCACAGCGCCAGGCCCAGCCCGGCCCCGTGGACCGGCAGCTCCACCCGGCCGGCCTGGAAGCCGCTCTCAAACAGCATCTCCAGACGCTCCTCCGAGATGCCGCAGCCGGTATCCTCTACCGACAGCAGCACCCGCCCGGGCACCACCCGCAGCTCCACCCGAACGCTTCCCCCCGCAGGGGTAAACTTCAGGGCATTGGAGAGCAGCTGGTAGAGGATCTGCTCCAGGGCGTCGCCGTCCACCGCGCACAGGTGCCGTTCCCGCGCGCAGACAAAGCGCAGCTCCACACGCAGTGCCTCCGCCAGGCCTGCCGCCCGCTCGCACTGCTCCCCGACCAGCTCCACCAGCTCCCGGTCCCGGAGCTGGGCCTGCCAGCCCTCCTCCACGGAGACCGCCAGGGAGAGGTTGTTCACCAGCCGCAGCAGCCGGTAATAGCTCTGATCCAGCACCGCCGCCTGCCGGTCCAGGGCCGGGTCCCGCTCCCGTACCTCCGCCGGCACCAGCTGCAGCTCCGCCATGCGGAGATTGGTCAAGGCACTCCTGGCCTGCGACGCGATGCCGGGCAGCAGCGCCATCAGCTCACTCTTCTCCAACTTCATAAAACCTCCTCCCCAGCCCTTCGCCGTGTCCATACCGGCCCCCGGCTCTGTCTGATATCCTATGTAGCATCTGCCTCAAACGCCCCTTCCACCCGAGGAAAAGCCTGCCTGCGGCACCAACAGAATACCAGAGCTACGCCAAAAAAACAAGAATTTTGTCGAAAACTGTCGAATCTCTCTGCCGGAGGAACCTCGCCAACCCGGCGCAGCCATGTATAAAGCCATCAAAAAACGCAAATCCTCCCCATATCATCTGATAGGAGGAACCTCTGATGCCTGTGGATTTCAAGCACAGCGAGACGCTGAAAAACCTGATGCGGGCCTTCGCCGGAGAGAGCCAGGCCCGGAACCGCTACACCTTTGCCGCCGCCTTGTGCCAAAGCCAAAAGCTCCAGGCCCTGGAGGCAGTGTTCCAATTCACTGCCGGACAGGAGCTGGAGCACGCGGAGATCTTCTACAACCACATGCGGGAGCTCTCCGGCGGCACCGTCCAGATCGACGGCAGCTACCCCGTGGATCTCACCAACGACGTCCTGGAGCTGCTGCGGCGGGCCCAGCACAACGAATACGAGGAGTTTGACCCGGTGTATAAATCCTTTGGCGACACCGCCCAGCAGGAGGGCTTCCCCCAGATCGCCAACTCCTTCTGGAAGATCGCCCCCATTGAGCGCAGCCACGGGGACCGGTTCCGCCGCCTGGCGGACCTGCTGGAGGGCGGAAAGCTCTTCGTTTCCGACGTGAAATGCGGCTGGATGTGCCTCAACTGCGGCCACATTCAGGAGAGTCTGGAGGCCCCGAAGGTCTGCCCCGTCTGCACCCACGACCAGGGCTATTTCATTCGCCTGGAAATGGCCCCCTATGTGGGCGGCCTGATCAATTGACCGCAGACCAAACGTCCCCGGACGCTGTAAGCGTCCGGGGACGTAGCCGCTCAGGCGGCCTTTGTAATGGTGTTGGCGAAGTTAAACCAGCCGCGGCCGTCCCGGCAGGCGCCGGTGAGGGTCTCCCGCAGCTCCCAGGCCGTGCCCTTGGTATACAGGGGCGTCAGCGCGCAGTCCCCCAGCAGCAGCGCCTCCGCGTCATGGAGGCAGCCCATCCGGGCCGTGCCGTCGGCGGCATGGGCGATGATGGACATCAGGGTGTCATAGGCGCTGTTCTCGTAGTCGGCCACATTGTCCTGGCTGTCGGAGGTCCAGGACATCAGGAAGCACTCCGCGTCGTTGCCCACGGCGTCCAGCTCCACCCCGGCCAGGGTGTACTCCCCCTTCCGCAGGGCGCCCCACAGCTCCTGGCTGGTCACAGCCCTCGGGGTCACCGTCACCCCCAGGAGATCCTGCCAGCGCCTGCTCAGGGCCTGGGCCACCGTGCCGCTGACACCGTCCTCCACATAGAGGTACTCCAGCTCTCCCAGCTCCGCGCCGCCGCTGTAACCGGCCTCGTTCAGCGCCTCCCGGGCCTGCTGGCAGCGCGCCAGGAAGGTCTCCTCCTCGTTGTCCAGCAGCGCGCCGCCGGTGGTCCGGAAGTCCCCCTCCTCATTCTCCGGCACGCCGGGGGGCACCAGTCCCTCCGCCGGCAGGGCCGTGACGCCCGCCAGGTCCGCCAGTTCCACCCGGTCCACCGTCAGGGCCAAGGCCTGGCGGATCAGACCATCCGCCAGCAGGTCGTCACTGTTGTTGTACACCACCGCGTAGGTCTTCAGCTGGGACAGAGGCGTCCACTCCTCCTGGGACGCCAGCTGGGTGAGGCGCTCCTCCGTCAGGGGCCACACGGCGTCCACGGCCCCCTGGTCATACAGCGCCTGGGCCTCCTCCGCCGTGGAGGCAAACCGGAAGGTCAGCGTCTCCGGGCCGGCCTGGCTCCTCTGGTAGCGCTCGTTGGACTGGAGGGTCAGATGGCTCCCCGGCGCGTACTCCTCGGCCACATAGGGCCCGTTGGTCACCAGGGCCGAGGGTGCGCCCCACCAGGACGTTCCCTCCTCTCCGGCCACGGACTCCTTCAGCTTCTGCACCACGTCCTTCCGCAGGGGGACCGTCATGGGTGAGGTACAGACCTCCCGCAGAAACCAGTCATAGTTGCCGTTGAGGGTCACCTCCAGGGTGGCGTCATTCTTGGCGTTCACCTGCAAGAGACTCATATCCTTGGCCAGCCGGGCCTCCTGATACCCGCTGACCACGCTCAGAATCGCCGCGTTGGGGGAGTGGCTGGCCGGGTCCGCCAGGCGCTGCCAGGCATAGACAAAATCCTCCGCCGTCACCTTCTCCCCGTCGGACCACCGGGCCGTGTGCAGCTGGAAGGTATAGGTCACGGTGCCGTCCAGGTTCTCCTCCGTCTCCACGCTCTTGGCCATTCCGTTGACCACCACCGCCTCGGTGCCGTCCGCCGACACCCGCATCAGGTTCTCATAAAGATGCGCCAGCACCGTCTGGCTGGCGGCATCCTGCGCGTAGATGGGGTCCAGGGTGGAGAACCCCTCCCCCACGCACACGGAGAGGGCGGTGCTGTCCTCCTGCTGTCCGCAGCCCGCCAGGGAGCCGCAAAGCGCCGCCGCCAGCAGCAGCGCCACGAAACGCATTCGCATAAAACTTCTCCTTTCCAGGGAAAAGCGGCCGTCTTCCAGCCGCGTTCAAAACAGACTCGCTCTTGTATTATAAGGAATTTTGTCAAACTTGTAAAGGCGCTGGCGGAAAAAAGTTACAAAATAATAACAAAAATTTCAAAATTCTTCACAGTCGCCCTCTCAGACGGCAGGGCCCAAGGCCCGCCGCCCAAAAAAAGATCAGGAGGGGCAAGCCCCTCCTTGGAATCCTCCGGCACACAGCCTGGCCGTCTGTCCCTCTTGAACAGGAATCACACCGGCGCCAAGCGGCCGTTTTCATCAAATCTCACCGGAACAATCTCGTTGCGGGTGCGCTTGGCGATGTCGTCAATCCGCATCTTGGAGGGGTAGTCGGCGATCAGGCTCACCGCCACGCCCTGCCGCTTGGCCCGGCCCGTGCGGCCGATCCGGTGGATATAGTCCTGATTCTCGTCGGGCACATCGCAGTTGAACACGATGTCCACATCGTCCACGTCAATGCCCCGGGCCGCCACATCCGTGGACACAAACACCCGCAGGCGGCCCTCCCGGAACTTGTTCATCACCTGCTCCCGCTTCTTCTGGGGAATATCGCCGTGGATGCACTCGGCGTCAATCCCCCGCATTTGCAGGAATTTTGTAATGCGTTCTGTAGTGCCCTTCGTATTGCAAAAGGCCATACAGCGGTCAAAGCCCGTCTCGTTTAGGATTTTCTCAATGGCATCTGCTTTTCCGTCATAGGAGACGTCCATGCGGAACTGCTTGATGTCCGGCTTGTTCTCCTCATCCTCCCGGACGGTGATCTCCACTGCGTCCCGCTGGTAAACCCAGGCAATGTCCATGACTTCCCGGGAGATCGTGGCGGAGAAGAGCCCCAGGTTCCGCCGCTTGTTCATCTTATCCAGCAGGCGGGTCACATCGTGGATGAAGCCCATATCCAGCATCCGGTCCGCCTCGTCCAGCACCACGGTCCGGGCGGTGTCCACCCGGACGGTGCGGCGCTTCATGTGGTCGCTGAGCCGCCCCGGAGTCGCCACCACAATCTGGGGGTGCTTCTTCAGGGTGTCAATCTGCCGGCCAATGGGCGCGCCGCCGTAGAGGCACACCGTGCGGACGCCGGCCTTGAAGGCCGCCAGATCCCGGAACTCCTCCGTGATCTGAATGGCCAGCTCCCGGGTGGGGGCCAGCACCACGGCCTGGACGCTCTCGTCCTCCGGGTCGATATGTTCGATGATGGGAATGCCATAGGCAAAGGTCTTGCCGGTGCCGGTGGGGGCCTTGGCAATCACATCCTGCCACCGCATCATGGGGGGGATGCAGCCGGCCTGCACCGGGGTGGATACCTCAATCCGCCGCTGCTCCACGGCGCGTAAGATCTCCGGCGACAGTTCCAAACTGTCAAACCGGACGCCTTGTGTAAATTCCATGGTTTCCTTCCTCTTTTGTTCAGATCGTTCTTCTCCTTTCTATTATACCCGGAAAGCCCCCGCTTGTAAAGGAAAATACATTTTCGGCGGAGGCAGAAATCTGCGGCGCCCAGGCCGCCCCCTCGTTTTTGGATATTATTTCTATTTTCCGAAGAAAAAGAAACTTTTATATAGTAAAATTGTGTATTTCTTGTGCGTATATGCCGCTTTTTATGATAAATTCTATATATAGATCTTATAAAGAAGATGGGAGGTACTGACGTGAACGGGATGGACTATGTACGTATTCTGCGGGACCTGAGGGAGGATGCGGATAAAACGCAGACGCAGATCGCCGAAGTTCTTGGAACTTCTCAGACGATGTACGCCCGCTATGAGCGCGGCGCCAACGAAATGCCCATCCACCATCTAATCACACTCAGCAAATACTATGGCGTCTCGACGGACTACTTACTTGGGCTCACGAAAGAACGGTAACCAAAAGCGGGGACAGGAAATTCCTGTCCCCGCTTTTTCAGAACTTTAAAAAAGTTCTGAAAACTTATGATTGAAATGGCGCAGGGAACCCCTCCTGGGTTCCCCGCACACACCCTTCCTTCCCGTCGAATTGGTTTTCCTCGTTTTGCGGCAAGCTGCAAAAGCGGGGACAGGAAATTCCTGTCCCCGCTTTTTTGATGGGTGCCGCGCCGGTTGTTCTCTCCGCCGCCTCTCAGGGCTCCTGCATCACAGACACATCCGCGCCATCATTTCTGGTCACCGCCACAACTGTGCTGTTGACCACGCCGTCTCCGTCCGGTTCGCTGTCCTCATCCGAGGCAACCACAACGCCGCTCTTGAACTCGTTCGGCAGATCGTCACTGGTGAGATGGTTCGTGTACGTGAGGCCGTCCGCCTGGGTCACGGTCTCCGTCAGCTCCCAGTCCTCCGCGCTGCCGGTGACGTCCACCTCCACAGAGCGCTCTTCCATGGATTTTTCAAAGTGGTACGCGCCGTCCCGGGCCAGATTCTCCGTGATGTCCACCTCCTCGCCGGCGGGACAGAGGACCATCACCTTTCCGTCGTCCCGCTTTTCGATACGCGCGCCCTCACTGACGGAGAACAGGATCTGGTTGCCGTCCCGGTCCACGGCCTCATACCGGGTCTCGTAGCCATCGGACCAGACCTCCCGCAGGCTCTGGAAGAACGCCCCGCCGGTGGCCAGATCCACCGCTCCGGCGGTGACGGCCAGGGCCACGGTCATGGCGGCAGCCATGGCTCCCGCCCGCAGGACCTTGGGCAAACGTACGCGCTTTTGTTCCTGTCTCATTTGAAAGACCTCCTTTTTCGCTTCCTCAGAGGCACACAGCCTGGAAAAGGTCTCACAATACAACTTCCTGTCAATCATGGGCTCTCTGCCTCCTTCAAATTGGTTCTCAGCTGCCCCCTGGCCCGCATCAGCCAGGTCTGGACTGTGGACGGATTCGCCCGCATCATGGCGGCGATCTCCCGAACGGCGTACCCCTCATAGTAGTGCAGGTAAATCGCCGCCCGGTAGTTCGGCGGCAGGGCCATAACCTCCTGGAACAGTCCGCTCTGGGCGGGGGTGTCAAACACCGCCATCTCCGGCAGTTCCTCCAGAGGACCGGTCCTCCGGCGCCAGGGGGAGCGCAGCAGCTTCCTGCACTCGTTCACCGCCACCCGGATCACCCAGTACCGCTCGTGGTCCGGGCTGTCAAAGGTCTGGCGGTAGAGCTTCAGCAGCGTCTCCTGCATCACGTCCTCCGCGTCCGCCCGGTTTTTCAGATAGCTGTAGGCCAGCCGGAATATGGTGTCCCCGTACCGCTCCACCGCCTCCTCAAAGGCCGCGTCCGTCATTGCGTCTCACCTCGCCTCGTGTCAGGGTCGAAAGATCTTTCTACTTGGAATATCCGCCAGCAGGAAAAAATATCTCATGGGGAGAAAAAATTTTTCTAAGAGCCTGTTTAATATCTCGACGTGTATGGATTGGCGAGTGGATTTTTTGTCCAGCAAGGCAAAAAGCCGCCGCAATCCTGGCGGATTGCAAGGATTTTTAACGCAGTCAGGGCGGAAAATATGCCGCCAAGACGTGTGCGGGGAGATTCTAAACAGGCTCTAAGCGGCAGCCGTGCCCTCCCATCCCGGAGGGCAAAAAAGGAGGCCCGGACATCTGTCCGGACCTCCTCCTGCCTTTTACTTATGAGGCACATGCCAAATATTCTCCGCGTACTGTGCCACCGCCCGGTCGGCGGCGAAGATGCCGCTGCGGGCAATGTTGTGCAGACTCATCCGGTTCCACTTCTGAGTGTCCAGATACGTCTCCGCCATGCGCTTCTCCGCGTCACAGTAAGCATTGAAGTCCGCCAGCAGCAGGTACTCGTCGGCGGGGCTTCCGCCAACGCCGAACAGCAGCCGCTGATACAGGTCCTCGTAGACCACGCCGTCCCGGAATCCCGTGCGCAGGGCGTCCAGGCAGCGGCGGAGCCGCTCGTCCCGGGTGTACAGCCGCTGGGGCACGTAGCCCTCCCGCTTGACCTGGCTGACCTCCTCCGCCCGGAGGCCGAAGAGGAACATGTTCTCGTCTCCCAGCACCTCGTGCATCTCCACATTGGCGCCGTCCAGGGTGCCCACGGTCAGCGCGCCGTTCATCATGAATTTCATGTTGCCGGTGCCGCTGGCCTCCTTGCCGGCGGTGGAGATCTGCTGGCTGACCTCGCTGGCGGGCATCAGCATTTCCGCCAGGGAGACCCGGTAGTTCTCCAGGAACACCACCTGCAGTTTGTCCTTGCAGATGGGATCGTGGTCAATCTGGTCTGCCAGGGAGTTGATCAGGCGGATGATCCGCTTGGCCACCGCGTAGCCCGGCGCCGCCTTGGCGCCAAAGAGGAAGGTGTGGGGATGGGTGATGGCCCCCGGATCGTCCTGGAGCCGCTGGTACAGGGCGATGACATGCAGCACGTTCAGCAGCTGCCGCTTGTACTCATGAAGCCGCTTCACCTGCACATCAAAGATGGCGTCCGGGTTCAGCTCCACGCCCCGGGTCCGCCTGGCGTGGTCGGCGAAGGTCTTCTTGTTTTGATACTTGATCTCCGCCAGCCGCTTCAGCACCGCCGCGTCCCCGGCAAAGTCGTCCAGCTTCCGCAGCGCCAGGGGGTGCATCAAATAGTCGTCCCCGCCGGTGAGGTCCTTGATGAGCCCGTCCAGACCGGGGTTGATCTCGCTGAGCCAGCGGCGGTGGTCCACGCCGTTGGTGACGTTCTGGAACTTCTGGGGCTCCATGCCGCAGGCGTCCTTGAAGACGTCGTTGCGCAGAATGTCGGAGTGGAGGCCGCTGACGCCGTTGACGGCCATGCCGCCGGCAATGCACAGGTTCGCCATCCGAACCTCGCCGCCCCAGATGATGGCCATCCGCTCGGTCTTGGCCGCGTCGTGGTAGAACTCCTCCACCCTCCTCTGCCAGCGGCCGGAGATCTCCACCAGGATCTGCCAGATCCGGGGCAGCAGGTCCTGGATCAGGGTCTGGGGCCAGCGCTCCAGGGCCTCCGCCAGCACCGTGTGGTTGGTGTAGGCCACAGACTGCCGGGTGATGTTCCAGGCCTCGTCCCAGTCCATGCCGGCCTCGTCAATGAAAATCCGCATCAGCTCCGGAACCACCAGGGCCGGATGGGTATCGTTGATCTGAATCACATTCTTCTCGTGGAAGTTGTGCAGGGTGCCATAGAGGTTCAGGTGCTTCTTCACGATGGACTGCACCGTGGCGGAGACGAAGAAGTACTGCTGCTTGAGCCGCAGGGATTTGCCCTCATAGTGATTGTCCTCGGGATAGAGGACCTTGGCGATGGTCTCCGCCATGGCCTCCTCCTCGGCGGCCTTGAGATACTCGCCCTGGGAGAACAGGTGCATGTCAATGGGCTTGGTGGCCCGGGCGTCCCACAGGCGCAGGATGTTCACGTGCCGGGTGTCATACCCGGAGATCACCATGTCGCAGGGCACCGCCTGCACCGTGGTGGCTCCCTCGTTGACGATGTGCAGATGTCCGCCGTCCCAGAACTCCCGGAGGGTGCCGCCGAAGCGGACCTCCTCCACCTCGTCCAGCCGCGGCCTCAGCCACACATTGCCCAGGTCCTTCCAGTTGTCGGGCAGCTCCACCTGCTGGCCCTCCACGATCTTCTGCTTGAAGATGCCCAGCTCATAGCAGATGGAGTAGCCGGTGGCGGGGATCTCCAGGGTGGTCATGGAATCCAGGTAGCAGGCGGCCAGACGGCCCAGGCCGCCGTTGCCCAGCGCCGCGTCCGGCTCCAGCTCAAAGATGTCCGCCGCCTTGAAGCCCAGATTCTCCAGGGCCTCCCGCAGCTGGGGCAGCACTTCCAGATTGTAGGCGTTCTTCATCAGGCTCCGGCCCATCAGAAACTCCAGAGACATATAGTGGACCCGCCGCTGCTGCTCCCGATAGATCCGCTTCCGGGTCTCGCCGCGGTGCAGGGACATCACGTCCCGCAGCACCAGGGCGCAGGCCTTCATCATCTCCTGATCCGTGGCCTCCTCCGGCATCTTGCTGAAGTTCAGCATCAGCTTGGCGGTAATGGCCTCTTCCAGCGTTTTTGTTGTAAATTCTGTCATGTAACTCCCCTACTTTGCCGCGCCCTTCTTCTTTTTCGGGGCCGCGGCAGATTTTTTTTCCGCGGTCTTGCGTTTCGCAGCGCCCGCAGTCTTCTTTTCACTCTTCTCCGGCTCCTCCACAGGCGCTGCCGGCGCGGCGGCCTCCGCAGCGGCGGCCTCCGGAGCCGTCTCCGCCGGCGTCTCCGGCACAGCGGTCTCCTCCGCCTTCGGGGCGGCCTCCGCCGGGGCGGCCTCCGTTTCCGGGGGGCTCTCCAGCAGGGCGGCGTGCTGTCCGGTGACATTGGCGTAGATGCGCAGGTACTCCTTGGCACTGCGTGCCCAGCTGAAGTCACAGTCCATCGCGCGCTTGCGCAGGCGGCTGAACACGTCCGGATAGTCCTTGTAGAGATACACGGCCTCCCGGATCACATAGAGCATATCGCCGCTGGCGTAGTTGGCGAAGCTGAACCCGTTTCCGGAGTCCCACTGGGCCTCATAGGCCTGAACCGTATCCTTCAGGCCGCCGGTCTCCCGGACGATGGGCACGGTGCCATACCGCATGGCGATCATCTGGCTCAGGCCGCAGGGCTCACTCTTGGAGGGCATCAGGAGCAGGTCCGCGCCAGAGTAAATCGACATGGACAGCTCCTCATTGTAATCCAGGCTCACCGCCATCCGGCCGTTGTACTGCTGGGCGGCCCAGTGGAAGAACTCCTCGTACTTCCGGTCGCCCTTGCCCAGGATCACCAACTGCACCGGGAGAGCCATTATATCATGGAGTACCTCGCAAATCAAGTCCAGACCTTTGTGGGACACCAAACGGCTCACCACGGCCAGGATCGGCGTGTAGGGCTCCTGCCGCAGGCCCATCATCTTCTGGAGGGCCGCCTTGTCCTCATCCTTCCCCGCCAGGTTCTCCAGGGAGTAGTTGGTGGTGATCCGAGGGTCCTCCGCCGGGTTGTAGAGGTTCATGTCAATTCCGTTGAGCACGCCGTAGAGCTTGTACTCGCACTGGCGGATGATGCCGTCCAGCCGGTGGGCGAAATAGGGCATTTTCAGCTCGTTGGCATAGGTGGGAGACACCGCGTTGACGGCGTCGGCGCAGAGGATCGCGCCCTTCAGCAGGTTCAGATCGCCGTCCATCAGCAGCGTGCCGTCCTCCACCCAGCCGGCGTCCAGGCCGAAGAGCTCGCCCAGGATGTAGGGGTTGTACCGGCCCTGATACTCGATGTTGTGGATGCTCAGCACCGTGCGGATCGAGAGGAAGCGGTCCTCCCGCACCCCGTCGTCCTTGAGGTAGACGGGGATCAGCGCGGCCTGCCAGTCGTTGCAGTGGAGGACATCCGGCCAGAATTTCATATGTCCCAGCATCCGCACCACAGCCCGGGAGAAGAAGGCGAAGCGCTCGCCGTCGTCGGCGTATCCATACAGCTCCGGCCGGTTGAAGTACTGCTCGTTATCCAGGAAGTACCAGGTCACACCGTCCTTTTCCAGGGAAAACAGCCCGCAGTAGAGGTGGCGCCAGGCCAGATCCACATAGTCATAGCATAAAAACTCCAGCTGGCTTCCAAAGCGCTCCCGCACCTGCTGGTACAGCGGCAGCACCACTGCCACCTCGGCGCCCTCGGCAGCCAAGGACGGCGGCAGGGAACCTGCTACGTCCGCAAGACCGCCGGTCTTACAGAACGGCACCGCCTCACTGGTCGCATATAAAATTTTCATCTCATACTCTCCTTTCCGTATTCCGGAAAAATAAACCTCCGCTCGCCGCGCGCGTTCCTTCAGAGCCAGACAGAACGGCGGTTCCCGGCACTGAAATGCCGGGGAAAAAAAGGGGGCCTGGCCCCCCTTTTTTACAAATTATACAACGCTGCCCTTGGCCAAGACCAGCGGATATGTGGCGTGACCCATCAGCGTGCGGTTCGGCAGGATCTCCACGTCCTTGTCCGCAATCACATAGGCCAGGGAGGCCCCGCAGCGCACCACGGTCTCTTTGAAGAGCACGCAGTTGCGCACCACGGCTCCCGCCTCCACCACCACGCCGGGGAACAGGACGGAGTTCTCCACCGTTCCCTCGATGTGGCAGCCCTCGGCCACCAGGGCGTCCATGCAGCAGCCGTCCGTCCCCACGTAGGTGGATGCCTTGTCGGCCCCCTTGGCCCGGATGGGCCGCGTCGGAGTGAACAGGTCCGCCCGGATGGCGGGGTCCAGCAGCTGCATGCTGCGGTCATAGTACTCCTGCACGGAGCGGATCTGTGCCGCGAAGCCGCTCCAGATATAGCTGCACAGGCGGAGCTGGTCCTTCCGGGCCTGCAGGACGTCTCTCCGCCAGCTGTACTGATCCTTGGCGGCGCAGTCGTCCACCAGCTCCAGCAGCAGCTTGGTGGAGAGGATGTAGACGTCCAGTCCCCGGTAGCCCCTGGGCCGCTGGAGGTTAAAGAGCACGTCCGTAATCCGCCCCTCGGGGCTGAACTCAAAATAGGTTCCGTCGGCCGTCTGGAAGCTGTCGTTGCCGCAGACCGCGGTGATATCCGCCCCGGACCGCACGTGGCTCTCATAGATCTCCGCCAGGGGCAGGTTCACCACCAGATCGCCGTCCATCAGGGCCACATAGTCCTGCCGGATGTTGGCCAGGTAGGACCGGACGCCCGCCAGGGCCTCCATCTTGCCCCGGAAGGGCAGAATCCCCCAGTCATCCCGGGAATTGAAGGGCGGCAGCACCCGCAGGCCGCCCCGCTTGCGGCTGAGGTCCCAGACCTTGCCGGTGCCCAGGTGGTCCAGAATGCTCTGATAGCGGCCATGGAGCACCACGCCTACATCGGTGACGCCGGCATTGACCAGGTTGGACAGAGCGAAGTCAATGGCCCGATAGCGGCCGCCAAAGGGGATGGAGGACGCGGAGCGGATCTCCGCCAGTTCCCGCAGGTCTCCCCGCTCCTCATAGGAAAAGATGATTCCGTGCAGTCCTTTCATTTGGACACCTCCTCACCATTGCGGTCCAGCATGATGCCGGCCGCCACTTTCCGGCCCTCTGCCACCTGGCAGCCGGGAGCCAGTACCGTCAGTCCCCAGGGCGCCGGGGCCGTGGCCTCCGGGGTGCCGCCCACCCGGCAGTTCCTGCCGATCCGGCAGCCCTCGCCCAAAATGGCGTACTCCACCACCGCGCCGGGCTCTACTACCGTCCCCGGCAGCAGCACCGAGTAGCTGACCCGCGCTCCCTCGCCCACCACGGCGCCGGGAGAGAGCACGGAGTTCTCCACCACGCCCTGGATGACGCTGCCGCGGTTGATGGCGCTGTGGCTCAGGTGGGCGCTGTGCCCCACAAAGGTGGGCGGCGCGTTGACGGACCGGGCGTAGACGGGCCAGGACTCATCCCGCAGGTCCAGTCCGGACTCCGGAGAGAGCATATCCATGTTGGCGTCCCAGAGGGATTCCAGGGTGCCCACGTCCTTCCAGTAGCCGGCGAAGCGGTAGGCGGCCATCCGCTCGCCGTTTCCAAGCATGGCGGGGATGACATTCTTGCCGAAGTCGTTCTCGGAGGCGGGGTTGGCCTCGTCCTCCGTCAGATACTGCCGCAGCTTCTTCCAGGAGAACACGTAGATGCCCATCGAGGCCAGGTTGCTCTTGGGCTCCTTGGGCTTCTCGGCAAACTCGGTAACCATGTCCTGCTCATCCACACTCATGATGCCAAAGCGGGGCGCCTCGGCCCAGGGCACCTCCATGACGGAGATGGTACACGCGGCGCCGGCCTCCTTATGGCGGGCCACCATCAGGGAGTAGTCCATCTTATAGATGTGGTCGCCGGAGAGGATCACCACGTAATCGGGATCATACAGGTCGATGAAGCCGATATTCTGGTAAATGGCGTTGGCCGTGCCCTTGTACCAGGTGCCGCCCTTGCTGCCCTGATAGGGGGGCAGGATATGGACGCCGCCGGTGGACCCGTCCAGGTCCCAGGGCTGGCCGCTGCCGATGTAGCTGTTCAGCTCCAGGGGGCGGTACTGGGTGAGCACGCCCACGGTATCAATCCCGGAGTTGGTGCAGTTGGACAGGGGGAAGTCAATGATCCGGTACTTCCCGCCGAAGGGAACCGCGGGCTTGGCCATGTCCCCGGTGAGGACATACAGCCGGCTGCCCTGTCCTCCGGCCAACAGCATTGCAATACATTCTTTTTTCATTTCTCCACAAGCTCCTTTGCCTGTTTTTTGACCCTGGGTTTGGATTTGGGGAAGACGCCCTCACCCCGCAGAAACACCGCGCCGAAGGCGGGGATCTGAATGGCCGCAGAGTGATCCCTGCCGTGAGAGGGAACCGCCTCCACCAGCACAGGTTCCTTGTCGCCGAAGCCGTCGCCGCCATAGGCGGTGTCGTCCGTGTTGAACACGGGCGTATACTTCCGGTGGGCCGGGACGCCCATCCGGTAGTTTTCATAGGTATTGGGGGAGAAATTCACCGCGCACATCAGGTCGCGGCCCTTCTTGTCCCTGCGCAGGAAGACCACCACGTTGTTGTGGTTGTCGTCCGGCACCAGCCACTCAAAGCCATCCAGGCCGAAGTCGATCTCCCACAGAGCCGCCTGCTTCTTATAGAAGGCGTTGATGTCCTTGAAGAACTGATGCTGTCCGCGGTTCTCCGCGTTCTCCAGCAGGTACCAGTCCAGCTGCCCGTTGGAGTCCCACTCGTGCCACTGGCCCAGCTCCGTGCCCATGAACGTCAGCTTCTTCCCCGGGTGGGCCAGCAGGTAGGCGTAGAACCCCCGCTCACACCGGAGCTGATTTACATAATCCCCCGGCATCTTGCCCACCAGGGAGCCCTTCATGTGAACCACTTCGTCGTGACTCATGGGCAGAATGAAGTTCTCGGAAAAGGCGTACATGATGGAAAAGGTGATGTCCTTGTGGTGGTCCTGGCGGAACCAGGGGTCCAGCTTCAGGTAGTGGCACATGTCGTTCATCCACCCCATGTTCCACTTGAGGTTGAAGCCCAATCCCCCCACATCCACCGGCCGGGTCACCAAAGGCCACGCGGTGGACTCCTCCGCGATCATCAGCACCTCCGGCTTCACCTGGAAGGCCATGGTGTTCAGCTGGCGCAAAAACTCAATGGCCTCCAGATTCTCATGTCCGCCGTACTGGTTGGGCGTCCAGGCGCCCCCCTGGCGGTCGTAGTCCAGGTACAGCATGGACGCCACCGCGTCCACCCGCAGGCCGTCGATGTGGTACTCCTCCAGCCAGAACCGGGCGGAGGAGAGCAGGAAGCTCTTGACCTCGGGCCGGCCGTAGTCAAACACCCGGGTTCCCCAGCCGGCGTGCTCCCACTTGTTGGGGTCGCTGTACTCATAGCAGCAGGTGCCGTCAAATTCATAGAGTCCCTGGATATCCTTGCAGAAGTGGGCCGGCACCCAGTCCAGAATCACCGTGATGTTGTTCTTGTGCATGTGGTTCACAAACCACATGAAATCCTCCGGGACGCCGAACCGGGAGGTGGGGGCGAAGTATCCCGTGCCCTGATAGCCCCAGGAGTCGTCCAGGGGGTGCTCCGCCACCGGCAGCAGCTCGATGGCCGTATACCCCATGTCCTTGACATAGGCCGCCAGCTCCCTGGCCAGGTCCCGGTAGTCGATGAAGTCCCCATTCTCCCGCTTCCTCCAGGAGCCCAGGTGTACCTCATAAATATTCAGGGGGGCGTCATACACCGGATGCTGCCGCCGCTTCTCCTGAAAGGCGGCGTCCGTCCAGGGGAAGCCGGAAATATCGTAGAGTTTGCTGGCTGTGGCGGGCCGGGTCTCCGTATGGAAGCCGTAGGGGTCCGCCTTGAGGCGCCATTGGCCGTCCGCCCCCTGCACTGCATATTTATAAGATGTATACCGCTCCAGATCCGGCAGGAAGCCCTCCCAGATCTGGCCCTTTCGCTCCAGCGGATGGGCCGACTGGTCCCACTGGTTGAAATCCCCCACCACGGAGACGCCCATCGCGTGGGGGGCCCAGACCCGGAACTCCCAGCCCTCTCTGCCCCTCTGTTTGGCCGGATGGGCGCCGAACCAGCGCCAGCCGTCCGTCATGGCACCGGCATGGAACTGCTCGGCCTGAAACTTTTCCGCCATAACCTTGCTCCTCTCCCCGCCGCCGGTTCCCCGGCCTGCGGGTCCTTCGTATTTTTCAAAACGGGGTTTGATGGTTTATTATACCGCTTCCGGGAAAATGCGTCAAGCGGCCTCCTGTCGAAAAAGCCGGTCGCTTTTAGTCGTTTTCACCAATTCTCCTGTTTATTCATTCGATTTACTCCCCTCAGTTTTGTGCTTTTCTACAATTATTCGGTCGAACTTTGACGTTTTCTTCACATACTTTGCGGTCTGAGCGCCGGCCCATCCGGCTCTTTATACCCTCAATCCCCGCATCTTTCTTGACGCCGGCCCGCGCCTGTGATATGGTACACAAATCAGAGCTTGTATTTCTATGCCGGGCGGGCGGGAAAAAGACCTCCTGGAGGGCCTGCAGCGGCTGCGCGTCCAGGTTCTGAAGCCCGCCGCGTCCCGCGCTGACGGGAGGAGGATGCCCCATGAATCTGCCGGAACACTACCTGGACGACCTGCTGCTGTTCTTCGGCCGCAGGCCCGGAACACTGGCGCTGTACGAGGCGCTGCTCCGCCGCCTGGACGCGGCCTTCCCCGGCGCCTCCCTGAAGATCCAGAAGACTCAGAAGCTGTACCAATAGGTGACGGTATGCAGATTGGCAAGAAAAATTTTTGCCTGGCAAGGAAGAAACTCGCAGGAATCCTGACGGATTTCAAGAG
>JAAWIL010000027.1 GCA_022796315.1 Oscillibacter sp.
TGAACGAGGACCCCGTGTGGGATGAGTAAGCCGCAAAGCCCCCACAATCCCTAGCAGTTCCCGCGCAAACGGCGCCCCCCGGCGAAAGCCGGGGGGCGCCCCGCTTTGGGAGTGCCAATACAGATGAACAGATCAAAGCGTATGTTTAACAGCGGCGCAAAAACTTCGGGAAGACCGGAGATTTTGTGCTTTTTCTATCTCCTGATGGAGGATAAGAGCATATTTGTTGCTTCTGAACGGAGAGGCCGGAAGGAATATGCGCCATGTCTCGCGGCTGCCGCCGGATCGTTCAGGGAATCAGGGCGGGTAATCGTTTGCGTGAGTCGTGAGTGGCCGCCAACAATGAAATGAAACTATTAAAACATGTTGTTAAAAGGATAATTTGATAAAAAAAGAATTAAAAATATCAAAAATTCTGTTGACATGGAATCGTATTGATGTTAACATGAAAATACCAAAATTTCATTGGGAGGTACAATTAGATGCTGACTGTTCAGGAATTTGCAAAACACTTTGACCTGGCCCTGCTTGCACCCAACGTGCAGAAGAAAGACGTAGAAGAGGCCTGCGCCACCGCCGCGAAGTATCAGGTGAACTCCATCAATGTCAACAGCTGCTGGATCGAGACTGCGAAGAAAGAGCTGGCCGGCACTGGCGTGCCTTACAGCGCCGTGATTGGCTTCCCTTATGGAACCGCGATCAGCAAGGTGAAGTACCTGGAGCTGGAGGAGATGCTGAAGGCCGGCTGCGGCGCCTGCGACATGGTCATCAATGTCGGCGCGCTGAAGGACGGCAATCTGACCCTGGTGCATGACGAGGTGAAGACCTTTGCCGAAATGTGCCGGGAGGCCAAGGCGGACAGCAAGCTGATCTTTGAGGTGGGCTTCCTCACAGATGAGGAGATCGCGACGCTGACCAAAATCTGCTGCGAGCATGGCATTACTTACGTCAAGACCGCTACCGGCAGCCAGGAGTTCCCGGATATGAAGCATGTCCAGATCATGAAGGACAACCTCTCCGGCGACACAAAGATCAAGGTCTCCGGCGTGCCCCGCACCTTTACCATGGCCGCCGCCCTGTTCATGTTCGAGCACATGGGCGTCAGCCTGGTGGGCACCAGAAGCGCCGGCAAGGTTGTGGAGCAGTACAAGGCGTATCTGAAGACCCTGTAATATTTGCGGCTGCGTGACAGAGGAAAGGAAGGAAAGACTTGAATACCATCCATTTTAATCTCCGGGCTCTGCTGAGCGAGACCGTCAAGCTGGTCCCTGGCGATGAGAGCTATGCCCTGCGTGCGCTGGACAGGGAAGTCAGCTTTGAGGAGTTCCGGTTTCTCTCCCAGGCGGTGAAGTTCATTGGCGTGACCAAGAATTTCAAGGGGGTCATCGACTATTTCAAGGTTCCTGAGGGGGAGACGCCGGCGGGCTTCCGGGTGGAGTACCACATGGGGCAGAACGGGGAACTGCTGATTGATCTCAAGCGGGACATCAATTATGACAAAAATGGCCAGAAGCGCCCAACGAAGTTCATCTTTTCCGCGGATTCCGCCAACCCCTACGAGATCAAGCCCATCAAGGATCTGATCGGCAACCTCACCTGCAACCCCGGCATCATCTATGACCTGTTCATCAATGATCCCAAGGAGAACGTGGGCGGCAAGTATAAAAACCGCGACGAGGTGATGCAGGAGATCGGCCGGATTCTCGGGCCCGGCTGCGATATCAGCATTGAGCTGAACAATCCCTTTGCGGATCTCAGCGAGATTCTGGAGGAGGCCGCCCGGTTCAAGGAGATGCTCTCCGAATACCGCGTGGTCATCAAGGTGCCCCATACCGGCCCCGTCAACGGCGGGAATGTCCATACGCTGATTGAGGGCGACAAGAAGTTCCCCATCCGCTATGACCAGGCCAAGACCGAGGACTATTTTCACGGCCACAATCTGGCCCTGGCGCTTCAGGAGCACGGCTATCGGGTAAACTACACTCTGATGTTTGAGCCCTGGCAGACCGGCATGGCCCTCCAGGCCCGGCCCTACTTCATCAACAGCTTTATCAACAAGCGCATGATGACCAGCACCTATGTAGCCGGAATGCTCAGCGCCTATGACAGCACCCGGGACCTCCAGTTCCTCAAGACGCTGCGCAGCTACTTTGTGGATGTGGACTTCCTGCCCAAGAGCGAGGCGGAGCTGGACTTGGCCGAGGTGGAGAAGATGGCGCGGGAGACCCTGACCTACCGGGATTTCAACAACTGCCGCGGATTTGACGGCATGGACGGCGTCCGCCACAACCTGCGGATGCTCAAGGACTGCAACCTGGAGGACACCCGCCTGATTATCTGCTCCATCGCCGGTTCCCGGCAGTATCCGGAGCTGGACAAGCTTCTGGCGGAGGAGGAGTTCCAGGATGTGCTGGACAAGATCGTGATTACAACAGAGCCCATCTATCTGGCCCAGTACACGGCCTCGCCCCAGATCATTACGTATCAGAGAAGATTCATGAACGCGGTGAACAATACCGCTGACAAACGCTGAGCGCAACGGAGGACCGGACATGAGCAGTTTGGAAAAGCTGACGAAGCTGAACGATATCTGCCTGTTTGTGGATGATTTTCAGGGCAGCCTGAAATTCTACACGGAGAAGTTTGGATTCAAGGTGATCCGTCTCCAGCCGGACCCGGAGCACGCCAATTACGCCCAATTCGACTTCAACGGCACCGCGGTAACCCTCTGGCAGAAGGACGGAGTCGTCGAGGCCATGGGTGGGGAGCACCTGGGCGGGTACGGTCACCGCTTCATGCTGGCGGTGAAGGTGCCGGAGCTGAAGGACGTGGATGAGATCTACCGGGAGCTGACCGCCAACGGCGTGGAGTGCTTCCGGAAGCCCGTCACCTATCCCTTCGGTTCCCGCGCGGCGTATTTCCTGGACTATGAGAAAAACATCTGGGAGGTCTTTGCCTGGGAAGAGGGCAACGGTCCCGGACTGCTCTGAGGCGCGCTATGGGAAGATTTACAATCATTGTCCTGGACAGCTGCGGTGTGGGGGAGCTGCCGGACGCCGCCGATTTCGGCGACCGGGGCACCTTTACCCTGAAGCATGTGAAGGAGGCCGTGGGGGAGCTGAAGATCCCGCACATGGTGGAGCTGGGCCTCTACAATATTGACGGCCTGGGCCTTCCGGGCACTGCCTGGCCCAAGGGGTGCTACGGCAAGTGCGGGGAGCGGGCCAAGGCCAAGGACACCACCAACGGTCATTTTGAGATCGCCGGTCTTGTGGTGGAGACGCCCTTTCGGGTGTTCGGGGAACACTTCCCGGACCGCATCATCCAGGAGCTGGAGCGGCGGATTGGCACGAAAGTGATCGGCAATTATCCGGCTTCCGGCACGGAGATCATTCAGGTACTGGGCGACGAGCACGTGCGGACGGGGTATCCGATTGTGTACCTCTCCGCAGACAGCCTGATGCAGATCGCCATGCATGAGGAGGTCATCCCCCTGGAGCGGCAGTATGAGATCTGCCGGACTGCCCGGGAGCTCATGAGCGGGGACGACACGGTGAGCCGGATTATCTGCCGGCCCTTTGTGGGCGGGAACGGGAAGTACACCCGGACGGAGAACCGCAAGGACTTCTCCGTGGACCCGCCGGGCTTCACCGTGCTGGATCAGCTGCGGGAGAATGGGAAAGATGTAATCGCCGTAGGAAAGATCGAAGATATCTTCAACCGCCGGGGCATCACGGAGGTCAACCACACCAAGAATAATCACGACGGGATCACCGCGACGGTGGAGTACCTGCGCAGCCGGACCTTCGACGGCCTGCTCTTCGTGAATCTGGTGGACTTTGACATGCTCTATGGACACCGGAACGACCCCAAGGGCTACGCCGCCGCGCTGGAGTATTTTGACGAACAGCTGCCGGAGATTCTCTCCGGCCTTCGGGAGGACGACGTACTCCTGATTACCGCGGACCACGGCTGTGACCCCACCACGCCGGGAACGGACTACACCCGGGAGTATATCCCCCTGCTGGTCTGCGGGCCGCGGGTGCGGCAGGGCGTCAATCTGGGCGTCCGGGCGACGTTCGCGGACATTGCGGCCACAGTCTCGGAGTATTTCGGGCTGCGGTTCCCCACAGGGACCTCGTTCCTGGGGGAGATCAGACAGTGAGAACAGAAAGGAAGCGCGCATATGCAGAGCTTTGAGTTCCATACGCCCACAAAATTCATTCTGGAGCAGGATGCGGACCTGTTGTGCGGCCGCGAGGTCAAACGGTATTCCGACAAGGTGCTCTTCGTCCACTACGGCGACGAGTTTACCTACAAATCCGGCCTCTATGACCGGGTGACAGGCGCCTTGAAGGAGGCCGGACTGACGGTGTTCGAGCTCTCCGGCGTCCGGCCCAACCCCAAGGCGGAGCTGGTTTACCAGGGCATTGACCTGGTCCGGAAGGAGGGGATCGGCTGCATTCTGGCGGCCGGAGGCGGCAGCGTCATCGACACGGCCAAGGCTGTGGGCATCGGCGCCAAGTATGACGGGGATTTCTGGGATTTTTACAGCCACAAGGCTGTGCCGCAGGAGTCCCTGCCTGTGGGCATCATCATGACCCTGCCGGCTACCGGCAGCGAGGCCAGCAACGGCAGCGTGCTGGACAACGGCGTGGTGTCTGCGGACACCATGGCGGACTGCATCCGTCCGGCGTTCACCCTGATGAATCCGGACCTGACTCTGGGCATCCCCCAGAAGCAGACTATCTGCGGCATCATCGACATGTTTGCCCACGTGATGGAGCGCTACTTCTCCACCTCCACGGACGTGGATCTGACGGACTACATGTGCGAGGGCGTGATGAAGTCCATCATCTCCAACGCGCATAAACTCATGAAGAACCTGCGGGACCCTGTGATCCGGGCGGAGTTCATGTGGACGTCCATTGTGGCCCACAACGGACTGCTGGCAGTGGGCCGGAATCAGGACTGGGGCACCCATGCGCTGGCGGCGCAGCTCTCCGCCCAGTATGGCACGGTCCACGGGGCGGCACTGTCCATCCTCTTCCCCCACTGGGCGGAGTATGTGCTGGATGAGAGCAATGTGCAGCGGTTTGCGCAGTTTGCCAACCGGGTCTTCGGCGTGGAGATGGACTACTACGATTCCATGCGCACCGCGCGGGAGGGAATCCGCCAGATGCGGCTGTTCTTTGACTTCCTGGGCGGGCCGCAGAAGCTCTCGGATGTGGGCGTGGAGAGCGATGAGATGCTCCGCACGCTGTCTGAGCGGGTCTGCGCCTATGGCAAGGTGGGCTTCTTCCGTCCCCTGGACACGGACGATGTGGAGGCGATCTACCGCGCCGCGCTGTAAAGGGGCGGAGTCATGAAGTTTGATGTCGGGATTGACCGGGCGGTCATCGTGTCTGCGGCCAACGGATACGAGCCCTTTGCGGGCTCCGTCGGCGTCAAAGACGGGCGGATTGCCTGGGTGACGGAGAAGACCATCCAGAAGAGCGACTGTGACCGCTGGGTGGACGGCCGGAACCGGATTCTCATGCCGGGGCTGGTGAACGCCCACTGCCACGGGGACATGACTCTGGCCCGGGGGCTGGGGGACGGTCTGACGCTGCTGGAGCAGAACCAGGCCTTTGCGGACACCAACTGGTTCTATACGCTGATAGACGACGAAGACCGGTATGCCTCCCGCCAGCTGACTTACTGCGAGGCGCTGCTGTCCGGAACCACCTTCCTCATGGAGAACATGTATTGGGGACTGGGCCGGCGCTCTGTGGACGCCATGAGTGAAATTGGCATCAAGGGCGCTCTGGCGGAGGATGTCCGCAGGGACTTTGCGAAGCCGGACCTTCTCTTGGAGGACCGGGAGCTGACGGCGTTCCGGGACGCCTGCCGGGAGCGGGGCCTTCTGGCCGTGGCCGGCGGGATCTCCGAGGAGGACTTTGCGGAGGAGCGCCTGATCCGGATCAAGGAGAAGACCCGGAGGTGCGGTCTCCGGCAGACCTTCCACCTGGCGGAGAACGACTGGCGGATTCGCCGAGTCCGGGAGCAGTTCGGCTGCGGTTCCATCGAGTATCTCCACAAACTGGGGGTTCTGGACGGGGAGACCATCGGCTCCCATGTGGTGCATCTCAGCGGGGAGGAGATCGGCCAGCTGGCCCAGAGCGGCGTCAAGGTGGCCAACACCCCGCTGTGCGAGATGAAGATCGCCGACGGCATCGCGCCCATCCCTGAGATGGTGCGCTCGGGCGTCACCGTGTGTCTCGGGACGGACGGCGCCATGTGGAACAACAGCAGCGACATCTTCCGGGAGATGAAGGGCATGGCGCTGCTGCACACGGTTCACAGCGGTATCCGCAGTCTGAGGACAACGGATATTCTGGATATGGCGACGATCAACGGAGCGAAAGCCTTTGGAATGGAATCTGAGTTCGGCACCATTGAGGAGGGGAAGTCCGCGGACTTCATCCTGGTGCGGACCGACCGGCCGCATATGTGCCCTCTTCGGATGGGCCTGTGCGAGAATGTGACATCCAGTCTGGTATTTTGTGCGACCGGCAATGATGTATCGGATGTCTTTTTGAACGGAGACCGGATTGTGGAAAACGGCGTCCTTCAGACGGCAGACGTGCCGCAGATCATGGAGTCTGTTCAGAGGGCTTCTGAGAAAATTGCCCGCAAATAATTTTTTGGAGGTTCCACATGAAAAAGTTCGTTAGCATCCTTCTTGCACTGGCCATGACGGCTGCTCTGCTGACCGGCTGCGGCGGCGGTGGCGGCAACAGCGACGACAAAGACAACGATGCCAATACCCCTCCCGCTGACGGGGGCGGGGAGAAGCTGAAGGTGGCCCTGGTGGTCAACCAGCCTTTCGGCGACAAGGGCTCCATGGACGATCTGGCCGCAGGGGCCGACCGCGCGGCGGCGGACTTCGGTGTGGAGGTCTACAAGCTGGAGTCCGACACCGCCACCTTTGAAGACGACATCCGCGCCATGTGCCAGCAGGGCTATGATCTGATCGTGACCACTTACGCCTACATGACGGACGCCACCATCGCGGTGGCGCAGGAGTATCCCGACGTCCAGTTCTGCGCCGTGTTCCAGACCATCAACACCGACGAGGTCAGCTACCCCAATATCTGGGACATTGAGTTCCACGGCGAGCAGGCGTTCTACATTGCCGGCTACATGGCCGGGCTCAACACCAAGAGCAATGTGGTGGGCATGCAGGTCGGCGCCGAGGAGCCCAGCCCCAATGCCGAGGGCAACGGCTTCATGGAGGGCGTCAAGGCGGCCAACCCCAACGCCTCCGTGGACTTCGCCTACGCCGGCGGCTACGGCGATCCCGCCACCGCCAAGGAGAAGGCCCTGGCCATGATCGCCAACGGCTGCGACTTCATTCAGAACGACTCCGGCGCGTCCAATGCCGGCGTGGTGGAGGCCGCGATGGAGAACGGCATCCTGACCTCCGGCGAGATCACCGACTACTGGGATACCTATCAGGGCTTCATCGGCATCATCGGCATCCACTTCGGCGCCGTGGCCTATGACGCCATCAAGTCTCTGTCCGAGGGCAATTACCTCGGCGGCCAGCGCAGCATCTACGGCCTGGCGGAGGGCGGCTACACCATGGAGTGGGATACCTACGAGAGATATGCCGAGACCAACGCCGACTTCAAGGCTGTGATTGAGGCCGGCAAGGAGATTGAGGAGAAGATCAAGGCTGGCGAGATTACCGTGGAGTACAATATTGCCGAGCCCAACTGGGAGGCCATTGCCGGCTGAGGGGATTCAGCAGCTCAGTGAGAGGAAAGCACAGGATCTGGAACCAGCCTATTCGGAACATCGGGTGGGCTGGTTCCTGTCAAAAAGGGAGGAATCAATATGAACGAAGAGAAGGTCAACAGAGCGTCTGCGCCGAAGGCGGAAAACGAGGGGGTCTATCATCTGCGGCTCAAGCAGGGGGATGTGCCCGGCTATGTCATTCTTCCCGGCGCGCCGGAGAGAGCGATCAAGATTGCGAAAAACTGGGAGAATGCCAAGGAAATCGCCTCCTACCGGGAGTACAAGACCGTGACCGGCACCTACAAAGGCATGGAGCTGGCGGCGACCTCCACGGGAATCGGCGGCCCCAGCTCCGAGATCTGCATCCATGAGCTGAACACGCTGGGAGTTCACACCTGCATCCGGGTGGGCACGACGGGCTGCATCGTCCCTGAGTTCGATCTGGGGGACCTGATTATTCCGGTGGCCTGCTACCGCAAGGACGGCACCTCGGCCACCTATATCGAGCCGGAGTTCCCGGCGTTCTCCAACCCCTATGTGGTGATGGCCCTGATTCAGGCCTGTGAAAACCTGGGCTACCGCTATGGCATCGGCCTGGACTATACGGTGGGCTCCTTCTATATCGGCCAGGGGCGGCCGCTCTATGAGGATGGAAGGAACAGCTACTGGCCCTCCTTCGCGGAGAAGATTCTGCCGGATCTGGCTACGGCGGGGGTGACCAATATCGAGATGGAGACCTCCGGCCAGCTGGTCGTGGGCTACCTCCATGGGATGCGGATGGGATGTATCCTCTCCGTCATCTCCAACCGGGTGCTGGACCGCTGGGGCGACAACGGCGGCGAGGAGAAGACCTGCCTGGCCGCGGCGGAGGCCATGCGGATTCTGAAGGAGTGGGACGACACCGGAAGGATCACGCTGAGTGCAAAAATGAAACGATAAGTTGGTGAGAGGCTATGGCACCAGTAGTAGAAATGTTGAATATCACCAAGCGGTTCCCGGGAGTTCTGGCCAACGACCAGGTGACGATCACCGTCGACCAGGGGCAGATTCTGGGGCTGATTGGCGAAAACGGCGCAGGCAAGTCTACAATGATGAATATGCTCTACGGCCTCTTCCAGCCGGACGAGGGAACCATCCGGCTGTTTGGCCGGGAGGTGCGGATTCAGTCCCCCAACCAGGCCATCTCCATGGGGATCGGCATGGTGCATCAGCATTTTATGCTGATGCCCAACCTCACCGTTCTGCAGAATATCATTTTGGGCAAGGAGCCGGAGAAAAAGGGCTTCATTGACACGGCCGCCGCCCGGGAGAAGATCCAGAAGATCATGGAGGCCTATGACCTGCAGGTGGACCTGGATGAGCGCGTTTACCAGCTCTCTGTGGGACAGAAACAGCGGGTAGAGATCGTCAAGGCCCTCTACCGTGAGGCGAGGATTCTGATTATGGATGAGCCCACCGCCGTGCTGACTCCCCAGGAAACCGACAAGCTGATTCTCGTGCTGCAAAAGCTGCGGGACGAGGGCACCGCCATCATCTTCATCACCCACAAGCTGCGGGAGGTGATGGCCCTGACGGACAAGGTCATCGTCATGCGCAAGGGCGTGGTCACCGGTACGCTGATGACCAGGGACGCGGACATGGACATGCTGTCCAACCTTATGGTGGGCCGTGAGGTGAACCTGGACATTCCCCGGGCGGACATCGCGCCGGGTGAGGAGGTCCTGGCGGTCAAGGATCTGAAGGTGCGGAACAAGAAGGGGCTTTTCGCCCTGCGGGGCATCAGCTTCCAGGTGCGCAAGGGCGAGGTGGTCGGCATTGCCGGCGTAGAGGGCAACGGCCAGACGGAGCTCATTGAGTGCATTGCGGGGATGCTGCGGCCGGAAGAGGGCCAGGTGTTCCTGAACGGAGCGGATATCACCAGGATGCCCATCCGCCGGCGCAGGGAGGCGGGGCTGTCCCACATTCCGGAGGACCGGCTGAAGGTGGGCAGCGCCAAGACCTGCTCCATCCGCGACAACCTCATCATGAACCGCTATTACCGCAAGCCCTATGCCAGCCATGGCGTCATGGACAACCGCAAGCTTCTGGAGCTCTCGGAGAAGCTGTGCCAGGATTTCCAGATCAAGACGCCGGACTCCACATACCTGCTGAGCACCCTCTCCGGCGGCAATATGCAAAAGGTGGTCTTTGCCCGGGAGATGGAGATGGACCCGGAGCTGCTGGTGGCGGCACAGCCCACCCGCGGCGTGGATATCGGCGCCATTGAGAGCATCTGGCACCGGATTCTGGAGGCCAGGGACGCCGGCAAGGCGGTGCTGCTGGTCAGCGCGGAGCTGGACGAGGTGCTCTCGCTGGCGGACCGGGTGCTGGTGATGTATGAGGGCGAGATCATGGCGGAGCTGCCCAGGGCGGAGGCGACGGAATCCGCCGTGGCCGTCTATATGACCGGAGCAAAGCGGCAGGAAGCGTCAAGGAGGGCCGGAGTATGAATCGAAGCGGCAATTTGAGCAAGGCGGCGAAGGCCGCCGGACGGAGCGTTTTCAAGCGGGTTCTTCTGATTCTGCTGGCCCTGGCGGTGTCCAGCGTGTTCCTGGCGGCCTCCGGATATGACGCTCTGGCGATTTTTAAGGGACTCTATCAGAGCTTTACGAAGGATATCGCAGGCACCATCCGCTGGTCCACCGCCATGGTGCTGGCGGGCTTGGCGGTGTGCGTCTGCTACAAGGCGGACATTGCCAACCTGGGTGTGGACGGCCAGCTGTTTCTCGGCGCCGCCGCGGCGTCCATGGTGGCGCTGCATGTGCAGGAGGGGGCCAACCGGGCGCTGAGCCTGGTGGAGATTTTCCTCTGCGCCGCCCTGGCGGGAATGCTCTTTGCCCTGATCCCGGCGCTGCTGAAGATCTACCTCAACGTCAATGAGGTGGTCTCCACCCTGCTGCTGAACTTTATTGGCGAGTATTTTGTGAATTATCTCGTCAACGGCCCCATGCGGGACCCCTCCGCCACCACGAACCTCAGCGCCTCCGCCCGGTTTTCCGAGAGTGCCTGGCTGCCGCATTTGGCGGTGTTTGAGCCCTCCTCGGCCAATGTGGGCGTTTACATCGCGCTGGTCCTTCTGGGGGCTGTCACCTTCGTCTTTTACCGCACGACGCTGGGGCACGAGATCAAGATGGTGGGTGCCAACGGCGAGTTCGCGCGCTATGCCGGCATCAATCCCAAAAGGACGGTCATCAAGTGCATGTGCATCAGCGGCGCCATCGCGGGGGTGATCGGCGCCATCGAGGTCACCGCGGTGCAGCACCGTCTGATTGCCGGATTCAACCCGGAGCTGGGCTTTAAGGGCATCGTGGTCTCCCTGCTGGCGGGGAATCACCCGATTGGCGTGCTGTTTTCCGGCATCTTTTTCGGTGCGCTGAAAAACGGCGGCACGAACATGGAGCGCATGACCGGCGTACCCTCCGCGATCTCCAGCATTGTGGAGGGCATCATCATCCTGGTGATCTGCGCGGACTTCACCTTCCGCTTTGTGCGTAAAAAGAGGAAGGCAGAGAGGGAGGGAACGTAAATGAATCTTGCGCTTGTGACGGAGCTGCTTGCCTCCACAATCCGTATTACAACGCCGGTCCTGCTGATGGCGATGGGCGGTATGATCTGTGAGCGGGCCAACGTGTTCAACATCGCTCTGGAGGGGATTGCGCTGATCGGCGCGTTCTTTGCCGTGACGGTGGTTTCCTTCACCGGCGGCAGCGTCTGGATGGGTCTGCTGGGCGGCATTGTGTTCGGCATGATCTACAGCGCGCTGTTTGCGTTGATGATTACGCGGTTCAAGGCAAACCACATTATTACAAGTATTGCGATGAATACGCTGGCATCCGGCTTGACTCAATTTTTACTTCGTGCTATATTTGATTCTCAGGGAACATATACGCCTCCGGTCATCAATAAGCTGTCCAATATCACCATTCCGGTGCTCTGTGAGATTCCTCTGCTGAAGGCGTTCAGCGACCACAGCATTGTGACCTACGCCGCGATTGTCATTGTGGCGGTGCTGTACGTCTATCTCTACAAGACCAGCGCCGGACTGCGGCTGTGGTCTGTGGGCGAGTCGGAGGACGCGGCGCGGACGGCCGGTGTGAACATTGCCGCGACGAAGTGGAAGGCGGTGCTGTTTTCCGGCGCGCTCTGCGGGCTGGGCGGCGCGTACCTGTCCGTCGTCAGCGTTTCCAACTTCACCAAGGGCATGGTGGCGGGACGCGGCTTCACGGCGTTTACGTCCTATACGTTTGGCGGAGCGACTCCCATTGGGAGTGCGTTGGCATCGCTTCTCTTTGGCTTTGCCGAGGCGCTGGGCATCCGCATTGAGCTGCTGGGATTGAAGATCCCTGCGTCCATTGTGGACATGTTCCCGTATATGGTGGCGCTGCTGGCCCTGGCGTACAGCTCCTGGGCGCGGAACCGCAGAGTCAGCGGCATTGCCGCCATCAAACGGGCGAGACATTAAGACATTATTGAGAGGGCTGCAAAGTGGGTAAGAGGGAAGCGCGCATGAAGGCATTGCTTCATGTTATTGAAAAACAGAACGGTGTCACGATCAAGGCGCTTTCTTTGATAGAAGGTGTTTCAGAGCTGACGATCCGGAGAGATATCCAGATTCTGGAGGAGAAGCGCCTGGTAAAGAATGTGCGGGGCGCCATCTTCTACAATTACGATGAGGCGGCGGACGGCAGCTACCTCTTATCCATAGCAACCAACAGGAACCGGAAGGAAAAAAAGCGCATCGGAGCTTTTGCGGCCAAGCTGATTCAGCCGGGGGAGTTTATCATCATCGACAATGGGTCTACCATGGAGTGCCTGGCTGCGAACATTCCCTCCAATATGGAGCTTACGGTTCTGTGCTATAATATGAATGTGCTCAATCATCTCTATCAGAAGCCCAACATCAATCTGATTTTCTGCGGCGGAAACTTTCATCATCAGACGCTGATGTTCGAGTGTGCGGAGAGCCTGGAGATCATTCGCCGCGCACGGGCCGGGAAGGTGTTTGTCTCCGCCGTCGGGATTCACGAGACCATGGGGGTCACCTGTGTGGACGAGTATGAACTGCCCAGCAAACGGGAGATCATCAAGGCCGGCGTGGAGCGGATTCTGCTGGCGGATTCCAGCAAGTTTGGAAAGATGGGCTCCTGCTTTATTGGGGAGCTGGACCTGTTTCAAAAGGTGATTACAGACACGGGACTCTCGCAGGAATGGGCGGATTTGATCAGAGGCAAGGGCATCGAATTGATTTTGGTCTAATCAATACTGAATTGGAGGCTGGAGGAACCATGAAGAGTGAGGAATTGAAGGAAGTGTGCAGGCGTGTGCGGCGGGATATCGTCACGTCAGTCTGCGCCGCGAAGTCGGGGCATCCCGGCGGGTCTCTGTCGGCGGTGGAGATCATGACGGCACTGTACTTTGAGAAGATGAACATCAACCCCAAGGAGCCGAAAATGGCGGAGCGGGACCGGTTTGTGCTGTCCAAGGGCCACGCGGCGCCTGTGCTGTATTCGGTGCTGGCGGAGCGAGGATTCTTCGACGTGGCGGAGCTCCAGAACCTGCGGAAGATGCACAGCTTCCTGCAGGGGCACCCTGATGCGAAGAAGTGCCCCGGCGTGGACGCCTCCACCGGCTCCCTGGGTCAGGGAGCCTCCATCGCCGTGGGGATGGCCCTTGGAGCCAAGCTCAGCGGCAGCGGCGTGCAGGTCTACACCCTGTGCGGCGACGGCGAGATCCAGGAGGGGCTGGTGTGGGAGGCCGCGGAGGCCGCCGCGCACTACCGGCTGGACAACCTGACGGTGATCGTAGACAACAACGGTTTGCAGATTGACGGGCCCAACAGCGCCGTTATGGACGTGGGAGACATCGCGGCCAAGTACGCCGCCTTCGGCTTTGAGACGCTGAGCGTGGCGGACGGCAACGACATTGAGCAGGTGCTGGCGGCGCTGAACCAGCCCCGGACGGCGGGGAAGCCGCGGATGATCCTCTGCCATACCGTGAAGGGCAAGGGGATCTCCTTCATGGAAAATCAG
This sequence comes from Oscillibacter sp., assembly GCA_022796315.1. Taxonomy (GTDB): domain Bacteria; phylum Bacillota; class Clostridia; order Oscillospirales; family Oscillospiraceae; genus Oscillibacter. The sequence continues at coordinate 13,851 of JAAWIL010000027.1, forward strand.
GTGGGCTGGCACGGGAAGGCGCCCAGCGCGGAGCAGTGCGCCCAGGCGCTGAAAGAATTGGAGGGCTGAGTCATGGGAGAGAAGAAAGCAACGCGTGTGGCCTACGGGGAGTATCTGGCGGAGCTGGGGAAGGTCAATGACAAGATCGTGGTCCTGGACGCGGACCTGGCAGAGGCGACCAACACCAGCAAGTTCCGCGCCGCCTTTCCGGAGCGCTTTTTTGACTGCGGCATCGCGGAGGGCAACATGGTGGATATGGCCGCGGGCCTGAGCACCATGGGCTACATTCCCTTTGCCAGCACCTTTGCCATTTTTGGCAGCGGCCGGGCCTATGAGAACATCCGCAACAGCGTGGCCTATCCCCATTTCAATGTAAAATTCGCGTTCACCCACGCCGGCATTTCCGTGGGCGAGGACGGCGGCAGCCACCAGGCCATTGAGGACATCGCCCTGATGCGGGTGATTCCGGGGATGACGGTGCTGGTTCCCGCGGACGCCAACGAGACCCGCAAGGCCGTGGACGCGGCCCTGGCCATGGACGGCCCGGTGTATATCCGTCTGGCCCGTCTGGCCTCGGAGGTCCTGGAGGAGCGGCCCTTCACCCTGGGCAAGGCCGACGTTCTGCGGGAGGGCAGCGACGCGGCGCTGATCTGCTGCGGGCTGATGGTGGAGAAGTGCCTGGAGGCAGCGGAGCTGCTGGGGCAGGAGGGCATCTCCGCCGCGGTGATCAACATGCACACCATCAAGCCTCTGGATGAGGAGACGGTGAAGGCCTACGCGGCGAAGTGCGGCAAGGTGGTGACGGTGGAGGAGCACTCCGTCATCGGCGGCCTGGGCGACGCGGTGGCCTCGGTCCTCTGCGGGGAGAGCGGCTTCCGCTTTGCCAAGGTGGGCGTGCAGGACCGGTTCGGCCAGTCCGGAACGCCGGACGAGCTGTTTGAGGAGTACGGTTTGACTCCGGCGCAAATTGCCCGGAGAGTGAAAGAGATGTGAAAAAGGACTTCTCTGAATAGAACAGTGATGTAAGAGAACATTTTAAGCGAGGGTCGGTGCAGCGTCAGGCTGCGCCGGCTTTCGTATTATTTTTGGGCGTGGTTATCATTAAGTGCGAGAGAGCTGTTTAGATCGGCCGCACTATTTGTTTGATCGAAATGGTTGATTATCCCCAAAAGCCTTGATTTACGGGCATACAAACAGGATTTCAAGCTGAATTTACTACTTTTAAGGGAAAGAGCCTTGATATGTCGCCCGGAATCCTGCAAACCCTAATATCAGCACAGCATGGAAAGAAGAAATGAAAACCGAATATGACACGGACGGCGTTTTTCTATCTCATAACAGGGGGAACAGGAGCGACGCTTTTTTATACCTCATGTTAGGGTGTGTAGCCACACTCTCAGAAAACGGCCCGCCCCGACCCATGCCGGGCCGTGTCCGTTTTCGCTTGCACCCTCGCAGGCTTGCGCCTGCTGGGGCAGACCCTTGGGATAATCCCAAACCCTTATACAGAACGGAGATGACGCATGGCGAACAGGAAGCGGAAGATTGTGCTGCGTGTTCCGGTGACGGCGGAGGAACAGGCGTTGATACAGCAGAAGATGGCCCTGTTCCATACGGCCAATTTTTCCGATAGACGGAACTGGCCGTGATAGATGGACGCCGACTTCCTTTGTAAGTTTTGAAGTAGATGACCCGTCCGGGAAAGTCGCCTATTCTTTTTATAAAGAGGGAGCAGAAATACAAAACACAGTTGGTATAGATACAGAATTGGCCGTATATCCGGGAGAATGGCGGTACAAAATCGCTTTTGCATATACTGCCAACGGAACCGATTTATCAGATATGGAATTTGCATTAAAATATGAAACCATTTTTGACGATGCCATTCAATGGCAGGTTGATAACAAACTCAATAAACTTCAGTAAGTGGAAAAATCCTTAGAGCCTGTTTAAAATCTCGACGTGTATGGATTGGCGAGTGGATTTTTTGCCCTGCAAGGCAAAAATCCGCAGGCATCCTGACGGATGGCAAGGA
>JAAWIL010000028.1 GCA_022796315.1 Oscillibacter sp.
AATCCTTGCCATCCGTCAGGATGCCTGCGGATTTTTGCCTTGCAGGGCAAAAAATCCACTCGCCAATCCATACACGTCGAGATATGAAACAGGCTCTTAGATCACTCCTGGTTCGCCGCGTTGATGATCTCCACAAACTGCTCCGGCTTCAGGGACGCGCCGCCGATGAGGCCGCCGTCAATGTCCGGCTGGGCCAGCAGCTCCGCCGCGTTCTTCGGGTTCATGGACCCGCCGTACTGGATGGTCACAGACCGGGCCGCCCGGGCGCCGTACAGGCCGCGGATGGTGGCGCGGATGTTGGAGCAGACCTCGCCGGCCTGCTCGCTGGTGGCGGTCTTGCCGGTACCGATGGCCCAGATGGGCTCATAGGCCACGATGCAGCGCCGCAGCTTGTCGGCGGGCACGCCGTACAGGGCGCTCTTCACCTGGAGGGCAATCCACTCGTTGGTGATGCCGGTCTCCCGCTGCTCCAGGCTCTCGCCCACGCAGATGATGGGGTTCATCCCGGCCTCCAGCACGGCGTGGACCTTCTTGTTCACAATAGCGTCCGTCTCGCAGAAGTACTGCCGGCGCTCGCTGTGGCCCACGATGACGTACTTCACGCCCAGGTCCTTCAGCATCTCGGCGGAGATCTCGCCGGTGTAGGCGCCCTTCTCCTCGAAGTAGACGTTCTCGGCGCCCACGGAGATCCGCAGGTCCTTGAAGGCCTTGGCGGCCACAGAGAGGTTGCAGGCGGGGACGCAGATCAGCGTCTCACACCACTTGGCCCGGGGCATGATCTTCTTCAGGTCCTCGGCGAATTTTTTGGTCTCGGTAGCCGTCATGTTCATCTTCCAGTTGCCGGCAATTACAGTCTTACGATATCTGCGGTTCATGTCTTTCTTGTCTCCTTATCGTATGTCTTCACGAAATGTCTCTGCCAAATCGCGCAGGCTGCGCAGAAGGGGGCAGACAACGGCGGGACTCCAGTCCTTTCTCCTGGGAAATACGCAGGGATCGGGCGATTTTATCCTGTATAAAAAACTTATTCATTTATAGCGAAAATATACGCGCATGTCAAGGGTTTACCGCGATTTTCATCTCAAAACCCGGCCCTCTGCCCGTTCCGGGCCCTCCGAACCGCCTCCGGCCAGGGCCGGGAAGCCGCATCCGGCCATTTCTCCTCTGGGAAATCCAGGAATTTCGGGCCCGGCGCCCCCGCCTCCACCCAGGGCGGGGCTGCGGGGGGGGGAACCTCAGGCGTCCAGCAGGCAGGCCACGCCGGGCAGCTCCTTGCCCTCCATGAACTCCAGGGAGGCGCCGCCGCCGGTGGAGATGTGGGTCATCTTCTCGGCGTAGCCCAGCTGCTGCACCGCCGCCGCGCTGTCGCCGCCGCCGATGATGGTGATGGCGTCCGTCCTGCTGAGGGCCTCGGCCACCGCCTTGGTGCCCACGGCGAACTTCTCAAACTCAAACACGCCCATGGGGCCGTTCCAGATCACGGTGCCGGCGTCCGCCACGGCGCCGCAGTACAGCTTCACCGTCTCGGGGCCGATGTCCAGGCCCTCCCAGCCGTCGGGAATCTCGCCGGAGGCCACCACCTTGCTGTCGGCGTCGGGGGCAAACTTGTCGGCAATGACGGTGTCCACGGGCAGCAGGAGCTTCACGCCCTTGTCCTTGGCCTTTTGAATCATCTTCAGGGAGTAGTCCTTCCAGTCCTCCTCCAGCAGGCTGTTGCCCACGGTGCCGCCCTGGGCGGCGGAGAAGGTGTAGGCCATGCCGCCGCCGATGATGACGGTGTCGGCGATCTCGAGGAGGTTGTTGATGACGCCGATCTTGGAGCTGACCTTGGACCCGCCCAGAATGGCCACCAGGGGCCGCTTGGGGCTGGCCAGGGCGCCGCCGATGAAGTCCAGCTCCTTCTGGATCAGGAAGCCGGAGACGGCGGGCAGGTAGTCGGCCACGCCGGCGGTGGAGGCGTGGGCCCGGTGGACGGCGCCAAAGGCGTCGGAGACATACACGCCGTCACTTCCGGCCAGGGCGGCCATGGCCTTGGCCAGGGCGGGGTCGTTCTTGGTCTCGCCCTGCTCAAAGCGGGTGTTCTGCAGCAGCATGATCTCGCCGGGCTTCAGGGCGGCGGCCTTGGCCTGGGCGTCGGGGCCCACCACGTCCTCCGCCAGGATGACCGGCTTGCCCAGCAGCTCGCTCAGGCGCTGGGCCACGGGCTCCATCCGCAGCTCCTGGAGGGACTTCTTCCACTTCTCCTCCGTGATGGACGCCTCGTCCTTGCCCTTCTCCAGCTGCTTTTTCTTGTAGGACGCGAAGGTGGCCACGGGCTTGCCCATGTGGGAGCAGGCGATCACCGCCGCGCCCTGGTCCAGCAGATACTGGATGGTGGGCAGGGCGGCGCGGATACGCTTGTCGTCGGTGATGACGCCGCTGCCGTCCTTGGCCATCGGGACGTTGAAGTCACAGCGCAGCAAAACCTTCTTCCCCGCCACATCCATATCGCGAACGGTCTTTTTGTTGTAGTTCATGTACATACCTCCAGACTTGTGATTGAGAGATCGCCAGCGCAGTGAAAAAGAATCCGGCGGATTCTTTCGGATTCTCTCGCCTGCGGCGGCTATAACGGCGCGGCGCGCCGGATTTGAATAGATCCCTGCTGGCACGGCCCCCGGGCGCTCCCTGGTCACGCGTTCCGGCCTCCCGGCCGCAGACCGGAGAATCCGCTCTGCCGCAGGGCCTCATAGACGCAGACGGCCACCGTGTTGCTGAGGTTCAGGCTCCTGGCCTCGTCCACCATGGGCAGCCGGACGCACCGCTCCGGAAACCGCTCCCGGAGGGCCTGGGGCAGTCCCGCCGTCTCCTTGCCGAAGAAGATCCAGCTGTCCGGCGTAAACCGGGCCTCCGTATAGGGCCGGGGGGCCTTGGTGGTGGTGAGCCATGCCTCCCCGGCGGCCTCCGGGCGGCGGGAGAACAGGTCCTCCAGGTTCTCGTAGTCAAAGACCTCCACCAGGTGCCAGTAATCCAGCCCCGCCCGCCGGACCGCCTTTTCCGAGATGTCAAACCCCAGGGGCCGCACCAGGTGGAGGCGGCTTCCGGTGGCGGCGCAGGTCCGGGCGATGTTGCCGCAGTTCTGGGGAATCTCCGGTTCAACCAATACCACATTCAGCATGGGGGCCCTCCGTACTTTTTTGCCAGTTGGGCTCTATTGTAATCCTTTACGTTTATAAATTCAAGCATATTGTGCCGAAAAATCCCACTTTTTATAGAATCTGACTATGAATTTGGACTATTTTCTGCGAAATGCCGAAAAAGTCCCGGATTCCAAGGGGTTGTATCGTGAAAAGCGCCGTCACGGCGAAACATGCGGACAACTCCGGAAAAATTGGCAGAAATTCCTTGAAAAATTTCGCTGGAAGGACTGGATTTTCAGGAAATGTCTGTTATAATGAGGATAGTACAAATTTTCAGTGTGCGGAGGGAACGACTATGATTCGCCCCAAGAGCGCTGTTGTGATGATGGAGGAGGCTCTCCTCCCGGCTACATACGAACCGCTGATGCTGGAGACCTTTCTTGCCGCGCCGGTCCTCTCTTGGATGGGGCGGCATCTGCTGGCCGAGGGTGTGCAGCGGCTTTTTCTTGCCTGTGACCCGCGCTTCGCGGACAAGGCGCGGAGCCAGCTTCCGCCGGAGCTGCCGGCGGTGATCTCCGACCGGCGGGAGGACCTGCTGTCCTTTCTGGACACACCGGACACGGTGCTGGTGCTGACCCGGTCCGCCCTCCCCCTGGCGGAAGCCGGAGCGGGCTTTGCCTACGCCGCCCCGGGGCGGGAGCTGCGGGAGGTCTGGCGGGAGCGGCTGAGCAACGCCGTGCAGGGTGCGGAGCTGGTGAGCGGGTGGCTGCCGGTATACGGCCCGGAGACCCTGGCGGAGCTGGAGGAGGTCTTCCGCAGCCGGGGCCTGGGGCCCGAGGAACTTGTTCCCGGCGGAAACAGTGAGAGCAACAAAAAATAAAAGATAGATCGCAGAAAGAGGTATGATATCATGATTTCTCACGGCAAGGATGTAAAGGTATTTACCGGCAACGCCAACCCGGCGCTGGCCCAGGAGATCTGCCAGCAGATGGGGATGCGCCTGGGCGAGGCGGACGTGAAGGGATTCGCCGACGGCGAGGCCTCCGTCTCCATCTACGAGACCGTCCGCGGCAGCGACGTGTTCGTCGTGCAGTCCACCTGCAAGCCCGTCAACGACAACCTGATGGAGCTCCTGGTGATGATCGACGCCCTGCGCCGGGCCTCCGCGGGCCGGATCACGGCGGTCATCCCCTACTTCGGCTATGCCCGCCAGGACCGCAAGGCCAAGGCCCGGGACCCCATCACGGCGAAGCTGGTGGCCAACATGATCACCGCCGCCGGCGCGGACCGGGTGCTGACCATGGACCTCCACGCCTCCCAGATTCAGGGATTCTTTGATATCCCCGTGGACAATCTCCTGGGCAACCCCATCTTTGTGGACTACTACGCCAAAAAGTTCGGTTCCCGCTGCGAGGAGATGGTAGTGGTCTCCCCCGACGTGGGCTCCGTGGCCCGGGCCCGGGCCTTTGCCCAGAAGCTGCACATGCAGCTGGCCATTGTGGATAAGCGCCGCCAGAAGGCCAACCAGTGCGAGGTCATGAACGTCATCGGCGACGTGACGGGCAAGGACTGCATCCTCTTTGACGACATGGTAGACACCGCCGGCAGCCTCTGCAACGCCGCCAAGGCCCTGGTAGAGGTGGGCAAGGCCAAGAGCGTCCACGCCTGCGCCTCCCACGGCGTGCTGTCCGGCCCGGCCATTGACCGGATCAACAGCAGCGACATCCAGGAGCTGGCCCTGCTGAACACCATTCCCGCCGTGGACGCCTCCCTCAGCAGCAAGCTGAAATACCTCTCTGTGGCCCCCATGTTCAGCGAGGCCATTGAGCGCATTTACCAGGAGATCTCGATCTCCAGATTGTTCGACTGAGTGCAACAGAAACAGACCGGCGCAGGCGGGGAAGGCAGCTTCCCCGCCTAAGCTTGTCGAAAACGTGTTTTCGACAAGCTTAGGCGGGATGTTCAGAACTTCTTGAAGTTCTGAACATCCCTGATTGAAAGGGCGCAGGGAACCCCTCCTGGGTTCCCCCCGCACACCCCTCCTTCCCGCCGAAATAATCTTTCCGTTTTTCGGCAGGTTTCCGGCCGGAAGTTTTGAACATCCCTGATTGGAAGGGTGCGGGGAACCCCTCCCGGGTTCCCCCCGCACACCCCTCCTTCCCGTCGAAATAATCTTTCCGTTTTTCAACAGTCCAAGGCGGGGAAGGCGGCTTCCCCGTATGGAAAGGAGCGATATCTATGCCGTTTGGAAGGCAATCCGCCGCCGTGGAGTGGCTGGTGGCGGGGCTGGGGAATCCCGGCCAGAAGTACGCCAACACCCGCCACAACATGGGATTTCTGACGGTGGATCTGCTGGCGGAGGACGCCGGCGTGAAACTGAATAAGATCAAGTTCAAATCCGCATATAATATCTTGCCCTTCGCCGGGGCGAAGTGTCTGGTGATGAAGCCCCAGACCTATATGAACCTCTCCGGCGAGGCGGTGCGGGAGGCGGCGCAGTTCTACAAGATCCCGGCGGACCGCGTGCTGGTGATCTATGACGACGTCTCCCTGCCCGTGGGCAAGCTGCGGGTCCGGCCCAGCGGCTCCGCCGGAGGGCACAACGGGATCAAAAACATCATCGCCCACCTGGGCACCCAGGACTTCCCCCGGATCAAAATCGGCACCGGGGCCCCGGGGGAGGGTGAGGACATGATCGGCTGGGTCATCGGGGAGCCCTCCCAGAAGGAGAAAGCGCTCCTGCTGGAGTGCTTCCGCCAGGCGATCCAGGCGGCGGAGTGCGTCATCCGGTACGGCTGCCAGAAGGCCATGAACGATTTTAACTAGGGTCCGGTCCCGCCGGAGCAATGGAGGCGCTCATGCCAGCAATGAATGAATTCCTGAATACCCTCTCCACCCTGCCGGAGGCCGCGGACCTCATCCGCCGCATTGAGGAAGGGGGCTGCCCCGCCGCCGTCACCGGGCTCCAGCCGGTGCAGCGGGCCTGCTTCGGCGCCGCCGTGGCCCTGGGGGCCCATCGCCCGCCGGTGTTCCTCTGCGGCGACGAGCGGGAGGCCCGGCAGCTGGCGGGGGATCTGGAGACCCTGCTGGGCCGGCGGCCGGCGGTGCTGCTGAGCCGGGAGTGGCAGCTGCGGCCCGGGGCCGTGGCCTCCCGGGAGTGGGAGCGGAGCCGTCTGGCGGCCCTCTACGCCCTGGCCCAGGAGGACTGCGGCGCCGTGGTGGCCACCGCCGACGCCCTCCTGGCCCGGACCCTTCCACCGGCCCTGCTGCGGGAGCTGGCCTTCTCCCTGGAACTGGGGGGACAGGTGGACCTGAACGCCCTGCCGGAGCGGCTGCTCTCCGCCGGGTATGCCCGGTGCGAACAGGTGGAGGGCGTGGGCCAGTTCGCCCTGCGGGGCGGCATCCTGGACATCTTCTCCCCCCTGATGGACCAGCCGGTGCGGTGTGAATTCTTCGACGACGAGATCGACTCCATGGGGTCCTTTGACCCCGGCACCCAGCGGCGGACCGCCAACGTCCCCTCCGCCCTGATCCTGCCGGCGGCGGAGGTCCTGCCCGACTGCGCCCCCGGGGGCCGCCAGGGGCTGGCGGAGACTCTGGAGAGCCTCGCGGGGAAGCTGGAGAAAAAGCCCAAAACCGCGGAGACCGCCCGGCGTCTCCGGGAGGACGCGGAGAAGCTCCAAAACGGCGCGGACCCCGGCGGCATGGACCGGTATCTGGCCGCCATCTACCCCGACTCCTCCACGGGCCTGAGCTACCTGCCCGGCAATGCCGTGGTGTTCCTCTGCGAGGCCGGGCGGGTGGACGAACGGGTGAAGGGCGCCCTGCTCCAGAGCCGGCAGGACATCGAGTCCCTGCTGGAGGCGGGGCTCATCGCCGGGGAGTACGGGAAGCTGACCCTCTCCGCCGAGGAGTTCTACGCCGGCCTCACGGACTTCCCCGTGATCCTGGCGGACTCCCTGCCCACCTCCCGCCACCCCCTGCGGCCCAAGGGACTCCTGGGGATCAACGCCCGGCAGCTGAGCTCCTACGGCGGAAGCCTGGAGACGGCGGTGACGGACCTGGAGCACTACCGCTCCGCCGGCAGCGCCGTGCTGGTCCTGTGCTCCGGGGAAAGCCGGGCCAAAAACCTCCAGCGGCTGCTGGAGGACCGGCAGATCCCGGCGGTGATCGACCTCCAGGGCAAAGCCATGCCCCGCCCCGGCGAGGTGCGCATCCTGGAGGGTACCCTCTCCGCCGGGTGCGAGTGGCCCCAGCTCCATCTGGCGGTGCTGACGGAGGGCCAGCTGGCCGCCGTCTCCCCCCGGAGGGCCAAGGCCAAAAAGACCTCCAACCGCCAGAAGCTCCAGTCCTACACGGACCTCTCCCCCGGCGACCTGGTGGTCCATGTCCACCACGGCGTGGGCCGCTTTGCCGGCATTCAGAAGATGCCCGTGGACGGGGTGGAGAAGGACTATATCAAGATCGACTACGCCGGGGGCGACTGCCTCTACGTCCCCGCCACCCAGCTGGATCAGGTATCCAAGTATATCGGCGGCGGCGAGGAGCAGGAGCGGGCCCGGCTCAACAAGCTGGGGGGCACCGAGTGGGCCAAGCAGAAGACCCGGGCCAAGAAGGCCGCCAAGGACCTGGCTAAGGGTCTCACCCAGCTCTACGCCGAGCGCCAGCGCCGCCCCGGCTTCGCCTTCTCCCCGGACTCCCCCTGGCAGCGGGAATTTGAGGACGCCTTCCCCTACGCGGAGACGGATGACCAGCTGCGGGCCATTCAGGACATCAAGAAGGACATGGAGCGCTCCCGCCCCATGGACCGCCTCCTCTGCGGCGACGTGGGCTACGGCAAGACGGAGGTGGCCCTGCGGGCGGTGATGAAGTGCGTCCTGGACGGCAAGCAGGCGGCCATTCTGGTGCCCACCACCGTCCTGGCCCAGCAGCACTACGCCACGGCCTGCGGCCGGTTCAAGGACTTCCCGGTGAAGATCGAGGTCCTCTCCCGGTTCACCACGGCCAAGGAGTCCCGGCGGGTCCTGGAGGCCGCCCGCACCGGCGGCGTGGACCTGCTGATCGGCACCCACAAGCTGCTGCAGAAGAACATGGAGTTCCACGACCTGGGGCTCTTGATCATCGACGAGGAGCAGCGCTTTGGCGTCACCCACAAGGAGCGGCTGAAGGAGATGAGCCGCCAGGTGGACGTGCTGACCCTCTCGGCCACCCCCATTCCCCGGACGCTGAACATGGCCCTCTCGGGCCTGCGGGATATGTCCACCATCGAGGAGCCCCCCGCCGACCGCCAGCCGGTGCAGACCTACGTCCTGGAGCATGACTGGGCCATTTTAGAGGACGCCATGCGCCGGGAGCTGAGCCGGGGCGGCCAGGTGTACTACCTCCACAACCGGGTGGAGAGCATCGACGTCACCGCCTCCCGCATCCAGAAGCTGCTGGGGGAGGAGGCCCGCATCGTCACCGGCCACGGGCAGATGGGCGAGCAGGAGCCCTCCGCCGTCATGCAGGCCATGGTGGACGGGGAGGCGGACGTGCTGGTGTGTACCACCATCATTGAAACCGGCATTGACATCCCCAATGTGAACACCCTCATCATTGAGGACGCCGACAAAATGGGCCTGGCCCAGCTCCACCAGATCCGGGGGCGCATCGGGCGCAGCGCCCGGCGGGCCTACGCCTACATGACCTTCCGCCAGGGCAAGATCCTCCAGGAGACGGCGGCCAAGCGTCTGGCGGCCATCCGGGAGTACGTGGAGTTCGGCTCCGGATTCAAGGTGGCCATGCGGGACCTGGAGATCCGGGGGGCCGGGAACCTGCTGGGTCCGGAGCAGTCCGGCTACCTGATGACCGTGGGCTACGACCTCTACCTGAAGCTCCTGGAGGAGGCCGTGCTGGAGGAGCGGGGCGAGGCGAAGCGGATTGAGACGGAGTGCTCCGCCGATCTGACGGTGAACGCCAGCATCCCGGACCGCTATGTCCCCTCCCCGGAGCAGCGGATGGATCTCTACCGCCGCATCGCGGCCATCCGCACCAACGACGACGCCTCGGACCTCCTGGACGAGCTGCTGGACCGCTACGGCGAGGCGCCGGGGTCCGTGCTGGCTCTGCTGGACATCGCCCTGCTGCGGGCGGCGGCCTCCAAGGCCGGCATCTCGGACATCTCCCAGAAGCGGGATCAGCTGCGGTTCACCCTGGCGGTCTTCCGGCCGGAGGCCCTGGTGGCCGTGTGCGGCCTGGGGAAGTACAAGGGGCGGCTGAGCCTGGCCGCCGGAGAGGTCCCGGCCCTGACCTTGAAGCTCCGCCCCGGCGCGGATGTGCTGGAGACCGCGCTGGAGCTGGTGGAGGACTTGAAGCTGGCCGCGGAGGAGCCCTCCTGAACGCGCAAAACAGGGGAGCGGGTTTTCACCCGCTCCCCTTGCTTCTTTCAGTTTCCCGGACCTCCGGGAAATCAGCACTTCTCCACGATGACGGTGGTGGCCATGCCGCCGCCGATGCAGAGGGTGGCCATGCCCTTCTTGGCCTCGTCGCGCTTGAGCATCTCGTGGATCAGGGTGACCACGATGCGGGCGCCGGAGCAGCCGATGGGGTGGCCCAGGGCGATGGCGCCGCCGTTGACGTTGACCTTCTCCATGTCGAAGTCCAGCTCGCGGGCCACGGCCACGCACTGGGCGGCGAAGGCCTCGTTGGCCTCGATCAGGTCAATGTCCTTGATGGTGAGGCCGGCCTTCTCCATGGCCTGACGGCAGGCGGGCACGGGGCCCACACCCATGATCTTGGGGTCCACACCGCCCTGGCCCCAGCCGATCAGCTTCGCCATGGGCTTCAGGCCGTACTTCTTCACAGCCTCGCCGGAGGCCAGGATCAGGGCCGCGGCGCCGTCGTTCAGGCCGGAGGCGTTGGCGGCGGTGACGCGCTGCTCGTGCTTGCGGGCGTCGGCCTCGTGAACCTTGGTGGGCTCAAAGGTATGGACAATCTCGTCCTCCACGCCGTCGGGGCCCACGGGGAAGGCGCCCCGGAGCTTGGAGACGCTCTCAACGGTGGTGCCGGGCTTCGGATACTCGTCCACCTTGAACTCCACGGTCTCCTTCTTAACCTTCACGGGGACGGGGACGATCTCGTCGTTGAAGCGGCCGGACTCGATGGCGGCCACGGCCTTCTGCTGAGAGGAGGCGGCGAACTCGTCCAGCTCCTGGCGGGTCACGCCCCACACGTCGCAGACGTTCTCGGCGGTGGTGCCCATGTGATAGTTGTTATAGGCGTCCCACAGGCCGTCCTTGATCATGGTGTCCACGATCTTCTTGTCGCTCATGCGGGCGCCCCAGCGGGCGTCGGGAATGGCGTAGGGAGCCTGGGACATGCTCTCGGTGCCGCCGCAGAGGATGATGTCGGCGTCCCCGGCCAGGATGGTGCGGGCCGCCTCGATCATGGTCTTCATGCCGGAGCCGCAGACCATGTTCACGGTGTAGGCGGGCACGGAATAGGGGATGCCGCCCTTGACCGCCACCTGGCGGGCGATGTTCTGGCCCAGGCCGGTGGTCAGCACGCCGCCGAACATGACCTCGTCAATGGTCTCGGGCTTCACGCCGGAGCGCTTGAGCACTTCCTTGACCACGATGGCGCCCAGCTCGGTGGCGGGGGTGTTCTTCAGAGCGCCGCCGAAGGAACCGATGGCGGTACGGCAGCAGTTTACGACATAGAGCTCTTTCATGTTGAATCCTCACTTCTCATGTTTTGTAGACGGCGTCCGCCGCCGTCCCGGTTGGCGCGGAGGAGGACCCGCCGGACCGTTCCGCCCGGCAGGCCGGTGCCTGAATCTTACACCTCCGATTATAGTGGATCTCCCGGCCCGCGTCAATGATAATCTAATCTGTCACATACTTTTTGTTAAATCTTTGTCAAAATCGCGCCTTGGATTGTGCGAATTTGACTAATTTTTAACAAGTGCAGGGACTCACGATGCGGAGGCGCTCCGGCGGGCCTCCTGAAAGGCCTCGTAAAAGGCGGCGGCGTCCAGGGCATCATAGGCCGGGGCGGCGGCCACCTGGGCCTGCCGGGCGGCGGACTCCAGCAGGGCGTCAAAGCACCCGTCCAGCAGGGCGCCGGTGTCCAGGGGCAGGCGGCGGAGGATGGAGAACCCCTCCTCTGACTCCAGAATGCCGGAGTACTGGCCCTCCTCCATGGTCTTTGCCGCCGCCAGCAGCGTCTCGTCCAGGCCTCCCTCCTCCGTCAGGACGGTCCGGGGGCCCGCCGGATCGTCTCCGGCGGAGGCCAGCTCGGTGAACGCCGCCGCCTGGTCCTCCGCGCCGTTGAGCCGGGAGAAGAGCTCCGAGATCCGCTGCCGGGCGGCCTCCCGGTCCTCTCCGCCGGAGACCAGAATGCGGTCCAGGGTCAGGGCCCCCAGCTCCCGGCCGTAGGACGCCAGGTCCTCCTCCGTGGGGGCCAGGGCGCTGCCCTGGGTGTGATAGAGGGCGTAGAGGGCGGCGTAGCTCCGCCCCACGTCCTCCAGCTGCCGCAGCTGAGCCTCCGTCAGCCCCAGGTCCGGCAGGGCCTGGGCCGTCTCCGTCTCCTCCTCCGGCGTCTCGCAGCCGTAGGCGTCCGCCCAGTTCTCCACCACCGTATAGAGGGCCGTATTGGCCAGGGCCTGGTCCTTGGCGTAGTCGGCCAGGGTGCCGCCGGGCACCGGGGCGGACCAGTCCAGGGGCAGCGCCGACTGGGCGTAGCGCTCCGCCAGCTGGTCGCAGGTGTAGGCCAGCCAGTAGAGGTACCGCCAGGCGGGCACCTCCCGTCCGTCAATGGTCAGCAGAATCTCCTCCTCCGTCAGTCCCGAGGCCGTCTCCAGCAGCGTGGCCGGCCGGGGGGACTCCGGGGCGCCGGGCTCCCTCCTGCCGCAGGCGGTGAGGCACAGGCACAGTGCCAGAACCAGAACGGCGATCCGTTTTTGCATCCCTTCCACTCCTCTCCCAACAGGTTGTCCCCCATATATATGCGGGGAGCGGCGGGGTTATGCCCCTGGGCCGGGGCGGGGAGGGGCGGTCTTTACGGAGGCGCGCTCCGGGGGGCATCGGGCCCTCCTTCCCCGCCCCGGACCACCCCGATCCCCAAAATTTGTTCTTATTTTGACGTTTACTTTATCTGAAAAATGTGCTATGCTGGGAACCGTTATGGATTCCACCGGACAGTTTGGAGGACACTATGAACCATCGTTTTCGCAAAGCACTCTCGGCTCTGATGGCGCTGGCGCTGCTGTGGGGCCTGATTCTTCCCGCCGGGGCCTCCCCGGCCCTGGGAGAGGACCTCACCGCCAAGAACACGGAGCTCCACCGGGAGACTCAGCTCTCCACCAACGTCTTCTGGAGCACCGCCTACAACGACGTGCGGACAGAGAACCTGATTACTTACCGGCCCAGCTACGACGTGACCCCCATCGTCAACGCCGGGTCCGTGCTGACGGAGCGCAGCCGGGTCACCACCGCCGCCCGGGAGCTGGAGAACGCGGGCTACCGGGTGGTAGCCGGCCTCAACGGGGACTTCTACAACGTCAACAACGGCCTGCCCATCGGCATCGTGGTCACGGAGGGCCAGCTCCGCAGCAGCGACGCCGGGTACTACGCCATCGGCTTCCGGGCCGACGGCACCGCCATTCTGGGCAAGCCCGGCGTCACCGTCACCGCCGGCCTGGGCTTCACCGGCGGCGGCGAGGAGATCCAGCGGCGGATCACCGGCGTCAACAAGGCCCGGGTCTCCACCGGCGGCATCTACCTCTACACCTACGACTTCAACGCCAACCATACCACCGGCAACACGGAGGCCGGCATCGACGTGGTCTGCGACATCATCGACGGGCGGCTCTCCATCGGGGAGACCGTCACCCTCTCCGTGTCCCAGGTGCTGGAGGCCTCCTCCGCCACCGCCGTCGGGCCGGAGCAGGTGGTGCTGTCGGCCAACCTGAAATCCGACGCCTACCACGTGGACGCCCTGCGGAGCCTTCAGCCCGGTGCCCTGATCACCGTCTCCGCCCTCTCCGCCAACGAGGGCTGGAACGACGTGGAGTACGCCATCGGCTCCCTCTACTCCCTGGTGCAGAACGGCGCGGTCTCCTCCGGACTGGAGGCCGGCTCCGCCCCCCGCACCGCCGTGGGACAGACCGCCGGCGGCGACCTCATCTTCTACACCATCGACGGCCGGAAGTCCGGCCACTCCATCGGCGCAACCATGACCCAGGTGGCCCAGCGGCTCATCGAGCTGGGCTGTGTAACGGCCCTGTGCCTGGACGGCGGCGGGTCCACCACCCTCTCTGTCACCCAGCCGGACCAGCTGGCGGCCAAAACCGTCAACACTCCCTCCGACGGCGCGGAGCGCTCCGTGACCAACCAGATCTTCCTGGTGGCCTCCAACGAGCCCACCGGGGAACTGGACCACTTCTACGTCCAGGCGGACCACGCCTATGTGCTGGCGGGCAGCAGCGTACACATCTCCGCCGCCGCTATTGACACCCATTACATCCCCATGGAGGAGCGCTACGAGCTGGAGACCTCCGACGGGGAGCTGACCGGGGACACCCTGGTGACCCCCCGGTCCGGCGGGGAGATCACCGTCACCGCCTACAACGGCCACAGCCAGGGGGAGACCACGATCCACGCCATCGCCAACCCCACCGCCGTGGCCATCCGGGACGCCAGCAGCGCCATCATCCAGACCCTGACCGCCGCACCCGGCGCCACGGTGAAGCTCACCGGCTCCGCCTCCTGGAACCACGTCTCCCTGAAAGCGGACCCGGAGGCCTTTGACTGGACCGTGGAGGGCGGTATCGGCACCGTCGACCCCCTGGGCAATTTCACCGCCTCCACGCCCGGCACCGGCACCATCACCGTCTCCGCCGGGGGCCGCACCGCCTCCGTGCAGGTCACCGTCTCCGGCTCCCCCCTGCGGTGCCTGGAGGACTTTGAGGACGACGCCATGATCTTCAACGGCACCAACTATGGCACCGCCCTCACCCGCACAGACACCGCGGAGTACGTCCGCCTGGGCCGGGGCGCCGGAAAGTGGGACTACACTTTGGACCTCTACAACGACTATGGCACCGGCTACGAGTCCCGGCTGGACCTGACCTCCCCGATCACCACCGCCCCCCATGACACCCTCAGCTTCTGGGTCTACGGGGACAGCTCCGGCAACGCCCTGACCCTCCGGTACTTCGACGGCACCAGAACCGGCCAGGAGCTCTTCCTCACCACCCTGGACGCCACCGGCTGGCAGCAGGTCACCGTCTCCCTGACCGACATCAGCATCCAGGAGATCGAGGGCCTGGCTATCCACCGGGAGACGGACATCACCGCAGGCACCGGCGGCAGCGGCACGATCTATCTGGACCACCTGGTTCTCTCCCGGAGCGGCGCGGTGGACGCCCAGCCCCCCACCGTGACGCTCCAGGTCAACGGAACCGCCCTCACCGGCACGGTCAAGGACGCCGTGGACGGCGTGCCCGCCAAGACCGGTCTCCGGGTGGCCTATGACGGCAAAGCCCTCAATTTCAACTACAACGAGTCCACCGGCGCGCTCTCCGCCACCCTCCCCGCCGCCGACGGCGCGGCCCACCGGGTCACCGTCACGGCCCGGGACGTCTCCGGCAACCTTGGCCGGGCCTCCCGGGACATCGCGGCCGGCGCGAACCGGACCCCCAAGTTCTCCGACACGAAGGGCTACTGGGCCGTGGACTACTGCGACTTCCTGTACGCGCACGGCATTGACAAGGGCTTCCGCGACGGGACCTTCCGCCCGGACCAGAAGCTGACCCGGCTCCAATTCGCGGAGATGCTCTACAACACCCTGGTACACACCGGGGAGCTGAACCCGGCCGACTACGCCGGAGTCATCCTGCCCTTCGCGGATCTGAGCGCCATTCCCGCCGCGTCCCTGCCGGCGGTACAGGCGCTGTACACGGAGGGGATCATCAACGGGAGCGAGAAGGACGGGGTGCTGTCCTTCAACCCCAGCGGGCTGCTGACCCGGGCCCAGGCGTCGGCGATGATTGGCCGGGCGCAGGAGAAGGGGTACGCGGAAGCGCCGCTGAATTTCACGGATGCGGGGAAGATTCCCGCCTATGCGGCGTACTATATTCAGACGATGGTATCCCAGGGGATTCTCAGCGGGTATCAGGACGGGAGCTTCAAGCCGGGTAATCACATTACCAGAGGGCAGATGGCCAAGATTTTGTACAGTATGCTGTAAACGGGCGCGAAGCGCAGGAAAAAGTTCCTTTTGGTTCTTTTCCTTTCAAGGAAAAGAACAGACCCCCCCGTAAAAAACCTGCGGCAAAGCCGCAGGCGGGAGACGTGAGCGAAACAGCAAAGCGCCTTTCGCGGGAAATCCCCTCCCAATGTAAACCAGAAGCAGTCCTCCCGCAAAAAGCAAGCCCGCCGTCCTATGGACGGCGGGCTCTGTTTTGCTGCCCTTTTTCCAACGCCGTTTCACGGCGCGTTTAGAGCCTGTTTAAAATCTCCCCGCGCATGTCTTGGCGGCGTATTTTCCGCCCTGACTGCGTTAAAAATCCTTGCCATCCGTCAGGATGCCTGCGG
>JAAWIL010000029.1 GCA_022796315.1 Oscillibacter sp.
CTTGCAATCCGCCAGGATTGCGGCGGCTTTTTGCCTTGCTGGACAAAAAATCCCCTCGCCAATCCCCGCACGCTGAGATCCTAAACAGGCTCTGAGGAATCAAACGAGGAAAACAGCACATAAAATAACCATTCCCATAAAAACCTGCCGCGCCGCAACGGAACGCGCATCTCCCCCCGGCGATGGGGGTTCACGGCTGCCGGCTGGGCGGCCGGCAGGACAGGAGCGGCCTGAGGAAAGGCCCAGGCGGCAGTTTGTGAGGAGGCGGAACATCCTATGGACACACGGGCAATCGGCGTATTTGACTCCGGCCTCGGCGGTTTGACGGCGGCCCGCTCCCTGCGGCAGATCCTGCCTAGGGAGAATCTCATCTATTTTGGCGATACCGCCCGGGTGCCCTACGGCGGGCGGTCCCGGGAGACGCTGCTGAAGTACGCCCGGCAGGATGTGCGCTTCCTCCGCTCCTTTGACCTCAAGGCGATTGTCATCGCCTGCGGCACCGTCTCCACCACCTCCCTGGACACCCTCCAGGCGGAAAACGACCTGCCCATTGTGGGTGTGGTGGAGCCCACCTGCCGCCGGGCCCTGGCCGTGACGCGGGAGAAGCGGGTGGGCCTGATCGCCACCCAGGCCTCGGTTCGCTCCGGAGCCTACGAGGCCGCGCTGCACCGGCTGGACCCGGAGGTGGAGGTCCGGTGCCTGGCCTGCCCGCTGTTCGTGCCCCTGGTGGAGAACGGCCGCTTCCGCCCGGGGGACACGGTGATTGAGACCGTGGCCAGGGAGTACCTGGAGCCCCTGCGGGACACCGGCATCGACACGCTGATCCTGGGCTGCACCCACTACCCGCTGCTGGAGGAGGTGATCGCCGGGATCATGGGCCCGGAGGTCGCCCTGGTCTCCGCCGGGGAGGAGTCCGCCTTTGAGCTCAAGCGGCTGCTGACCGCCGGGGACCTGCGGACCGGAGAGGACCGGGAGGGGGAACTGACCTTCTACGTCAGCGACCGGACGGAGGACTTTGAACGCGTCGCCTCGGTTTTTTTGCAGGAGGACCTGCGCCACGCCGCCCAGTGGGTGGACATCGACCGTTATTAAAGAGGGAACCCCATGGAACAAGAGACCTTTCCGGTGCTGCTGACCATTCGCGGAGAGCAGTACTATGACCACGCCGAGCCGGACGCCACGGAACTTTTGACCGAGGGAACCATGACCCTGGCGGAGGACGGAATCACCCTGTGCTACCAGGAGACGGCCCTGACGGGCATGGAGGGCACCACCACCGCCTTCCGGATTCAGGGGGACCAGGTGGTCCTCACCCGGTCGGGCACGGTGAGCTCCCAGATGATTTTCCAGAAGGGGCGGCAGCACACCTCCCTGTATGAGACGCCCTATGGAGAGCTGGCGGTGGATATCCAGACCGCCCAGCTGCGGCATAACCTCACCCGGCGGGGGGGATTGCTGGAGATTCAGTACTCCATCGCCGTAGAGCACACCGTCACGGGGCGGAACCGGTTCAAGATCCAGGTGAGGCGGCGGTAGGGCCCGGGACTCTGGCCGGGCCGCAGGGGCCGCTCCCCCCGAAACAGGAAAACGATCCGCCGGGACAGGAAGACGGCAGGCGGTTCAATAGAATGAAACAGAACGAAAGAGGGTTACTATGACAAATATGATCCAAAACGCGAAGGACCAGGCCGCGGCGCTGGCCATGAGGGCCTATCAGGCGGCGGCGGCGGACGGCACGCTCCCCCAGGCGGAGGTCAAGACGGCCCCCGTGGAGATCCCCAAGGACACGGCCAACGGCGACTTGACCACCACCTTCGCCCTGGCGGCCTCCAAGCAGCTGCGGAAGTCCCCCCGGGACATCGCCCAGGCGCTGCTGGACCACATGGACCTGGAGGACACCTACTTCGCCTCCGCGGAGATCGCGGGGCCGGGCTTTTTGAATTTCCGCTTCCAGGACCGCTGGTACCGGGGCGTCCTGGAGGCGGTGGAGACGGAGGGGGACCGCTACGGAACCTCCGGCGCGCTGAAGGGCCAGAAGATCATGGTGGAGTTCGTCTCCGCCAACCCCACGGGTCCCATGCACATGGGCAACGCCCGGGGCGGCGTCCTGGGGGACACCCTGGCCGCCGTGCTGGCCGCCTGCGGCGCGGAGGTGAGCCGGGAGTTCTACGTCAACGACGCCGGACACCAGATTGACAAGTTCGCCCACTCCATTGAGGCCCGCTATCTCCAGCTGATCCGGGGGGAGGACGCCGTGCCCTTCCCGGAGGACGGCTACCAGGGGGAGGACATCCGGGACCTGGCGAAAGCCTACTACGCCCAAAACGGGGACAAGCTGCTCTCCGCCCCGGAGACGGAGCGCCAGGAGACCCTGGCCCGGTTCGGCCTCAGTGTGAACCTGCCGAAGATGAAGAGCGACCTGCGGCGGTATAAGATTGAGTATGACACCTGGTTTCTGGAGTCCACCCTCCACGACAGCGGCGCGGTGGCGGAGACCGTGGACCGCCTGACGGAGCGGGGCTGGACCTATGAGAAGGACGGGGCCCTGTGGCTGAAGACGGCGGACATCCTCCGGGAGAACCTGCGCAGGGCGGGAAAGAAGGAGGCGGACATCGAGAAGCTGGACCTGAAGGACGACGTGCTCCGCCGGGCCAACGGCTTTTACACCTACTTTGCCGCCGACATCGCCTACCACCGCAACAAGTTTGAGACCCGGGGCTTTGACCGGGTGATCAACATCTGGGGCGCGGACCACCACGGCCACGTGGCCCGGCTCAAGGGGGCCCTGGACGCCCTGGGGCTGAACGGCAGCGAGAAGCTGGACATCGTGCTGATGCAGCTGGTGAAGCTGCTGCGGGACGGGGAACTGGTGAAGATGAGCAAGCGCACCGGCAAGGCCATCTCCCTCTCGGACCTGCTGGACGAGGTGCCGGTGGACGCCGCCCGGTGGTTCTTCAACGCCAAGCCCGACACCCAGATGGACTTCGACCTGGGGCTGGCCGTCCGGGAGGACTCGGAGAATCCCATCTACTACGTGGAGTACGCCCACGCCCGGATCTGCTCCCTGCTGCGGACTCTGGCGGAGGAGGGCGCCGCCGTCCCGCCGCAGCGGGAGGTGGACATGGCCCTGCTGGCCGGGGAGACGGAGCGGGCCCTGATGAAGCAGATCGCCCAGTTCTGCGAGGAGATCCGCCTGGCGGCCCGGGACTACGACCCCAGCCACATCAACCGCTGCCTCCAGGAGCTGGCGGGCTGCTTCCACCGCTTCTACAACGCCTGCCGGATCAAGGGCGAGGAGCCGAAGGTCCAGGCGGCCCGGCTGAAGCTGGCGGACAGCGCCCGGGTGGTGCTGAAAAACGGCCTGCGGCTCATCGGGGTGGACGCGCCGGAGAAGATGTAACCTGAGATTCCCGGCCGCGGAACACTCCCGCGAAACTGCATAAAATTTCCGATTCCTCCCTATACTGGAACTACGGCAACCGCGCCGGTTCAGGATAGGGAGGTTTTTTTCATGGGCAGACGGCTGTTTTACTGGGAACTTGCGGGCTTCCTGCTGACGGGGGCCCTGGGGACACTGCTGCACTTCGTCTATGAGTGGAGCGGCGGCAGCACCCTGGCGGCGGCCTTCTCCGCCGTCAACGAGTCCACCTGGGAGCACATGAAGCTGCTGTTCTTCCCGCTGTTCCTCTTCTCCGTGGTCCAGGTGTGCGCCATGGGGCGGAACTACCCCAACTTCCTGGCGGTGCGGGCCCTCAGCACCCTGACGGGACTGGCCCTGATCCCGGTGCTGTTCTACACCTACTCCGGCGTTCTGGGGCACCACATTGCCTGGGTCAACATCGCCGTCTTTTACCTGGCGGACCTGGGGGCCTTTCTGCTGGACGGCGCCCTGCTGCGGCGGGGACGGCTGTCCTCGGCCTGGCACCAGCTGCTGGGCCTGCTGGCGCTGTGGGGGCTGGCCTTCTGCTTTGTGTGGTGTACCTTCCACCCGGGGCCGCTGGCCCTGTGGCGGGACCCCACGACGGCCCTGGCGGGGGTCACGGAATTCCGGAATGTCACGGGGTGACGGGCCGGGAGGAGCCGCCCCGGCGGCGTTCATCGGTTGTGAATACAGGTTCTAAGAGAGCTGTGCGGACAAAAAATTGTCCGCACAGCTCTTTTTATGGAGTTTATACATTCATCTCCCGGAAGCGCTCCGACAGGGCGGCGGTGAGGCGCCACTGCCGCTTCATGTAGGCGTGCAGGGCCTCCGTCCCGGCTCGGTAGGCCTCCAGGGCCGCAGGGGGGTCCTCCAGGTGGGCCGACAGCGCCAGGGCCGCGGCCCGTCCGCTCTCGATGGCCCCGGAGACCCCCTCCCCCATGGGGTTCAGGAACCCCGCCGACTCGCCGGCGAAGAGGACGCGCCCCGCGCCCAGGTCCAGGGGACAGCCGGGGCGGACCCGGGGCATCAGCCAGGAGTCCTCCCGGCGGGCCCGGCCCAGCTCCAGGCCGTGGCGGTCCCGGAGCTCCGCCAGGAAGCGGCGGTGGAAGTCCGGGAGCCTGCGGTGGTCCATGGCGGAGACGCCCAGGACCAGAAGGTGGTCCTTGACATTGAACCACGCGTCGTAGTCCGACAGCTCCGGGGCCAGCCAGGCATAGAAATAGTGGGGGTCCAGGCGAATTTGGCCCTCGTAAAATACCTGGTAGGTTCGGACGGCGGGAGGCGCATGGCCCTGAAGACGGAGGCGGAGCCCGTCCGCCGCGCCGCCGCAGGAGATGACGTAGCGGGCCTCCTCCCGCCGTCCGTCCCGGAAGGTCACGGTCACGCTCTCCTCCCGGCACCGGGCGGAGAGGACGGCGCAGGCGGGCCGCAGCTCCGCCCCGCTCTCCGCGGCCAGCCCGGCCAGCCAGGCGTCATAGGAGGACCGCCAGACGTTCAGACCCATCTGGGGGAAGGCGTACTCCCGGCCATGGGCGTCCGTCAGAATCATGCCGCGGTTTTCCGCCGGGGCGCAGGCGACGGAGGGCGGCACCGGGCGGCCAAAACAGGACTCCGTCAGGCGCAGGGCCTTCTGGATCAGCATCCCGGAGCAGGATTTGTACCGGGGCAGAGCCGCCCGCTCCGCCAGCAGCACCCGCAGGCCCCGATCCGCCAGGGTTTTGGCGGCGGCAGACCCGGCGGGACCCGCGCCGGCGACGATGACGTCGTACATGGAGTCTCCCCCCTACGCCAGCTCCAGCTGGCCGGTGTAGAGCTGATAGTACCGGCCCCGCTGGGCGATGAGGTCGTCGTGGTCTCCCCGCTCCATGATCTCCCCCTGCTCCAGGACCATGATGGCCTTGGCGTTGCGGACCGTGGACAGGCGGTGGGCGATGACGAAGACCGTCCGGCCCGCCATGAGCCGGTCCATGCCCCGCTCGATGAGCTTCTCCGTCCGGGTGTCGATGGAGCTGGTGGCCTCGTCCAGAATCAGCACCGGCGGGTTGGCGCAGGCTGCACGGGCGATGTTCAGCAGCTGCCGCTCCCCCTGGCTGAGACTGCCGCCGTCGCCGGAGAGCACGGTGGCGTAGCCCTGGGGCAGATGGCGGATGAAGCTGTCCGCCCCCGCCAGCCGGGCGGCGGCCTCCACCTCCTCATCGGAGGCCTCGGGTCTGCCGTAGCGGATGTTGTCCGCCACGGTGCCGGTGAAGAGGTGGGTGTCCTGCAGCACCACGCCCAGGGAGCGCCGCAGGGCGTCCTTGCGGATCTCCCGGATGTCAATGCCGTCGTAGGTGATCCGGCCCTCCCGGATCTCGTAGAACCGGTTGATGAGACTGGTGATGGTGGTCTTGCCCGCGCCGGTGGAGCCCACAAAGGCCAGCTTCTGGCCGGGCTTGGCGAAGAGGGAGACATCCTTGAGCACCGTCTGGTCCTCGGTGTAGCCAAAGACCACATGGTCAAAGCGCACGTCCCCCCGCAGGGGCGTCAGGGACCCGTCGGGCCGTTTCCAGGCCCAGGAGCCGGTGTCGTAGTCCGCCTCGGTCAGCGCGCCGCCGGGGCCCTCCAGGACCCGCGCCAGATCCACCTGGCCCGCGTCCTCCTCCGGAGCGGTCTCCATGACGTCAAAGATCCGCTCCGCGCCGGCCACGGCGGAGAGAAGGGTGTTCATCTGCTGGGAGATCTGGGTGATGGGCTGGCCCACCTGGCGGGTGTACTGGAGGAAGGCCCCCAGGTCTCCCAGGCGGAAGGCCCCGCCGCTGTGGATGGCGAACACCGCCCCCACGCAGCAGCTGAGGGCGTAATTCAGGTAGTTCAGGTTCCCCATGAGGGGCATCATGACGCCGGCGTAGATCTGGGCGCGGGTGCCGGCCCGGCGGTAGGATTCGTTGCGCTCCCGGAAGCCCTCCCGGGCGGCGTGCTCGTGGTTGAAGACCTTGATGACCTTCTGGCCCTCGATCATCTCCTCGATGTAGCCGTTGACCTGGCCCAGGGCGCTCTGCTGGGCGGCGAAGTACCGCCGGCTGCGGCTGCCGATGCTCTTGACCACCCACAGCATCAGACCCAGCACGGCGAAGGTGATCAGGGTCAGAAGAGGGCTCAGCACCAGCATCATGGCGATGGTGCCCAGGAAGTTCAGCGTGCAGGAGACGAGGCTTCCGAAGCTGTTGCCCAGGGCCTCGGAGACCGTCTCGATGTCGTTGGTGTAGCGGCTCATGAGGTCGCCGTGGGTGTGGGTGTCAAAGTATCCCAGGGGCAGGCGCTGCATCTTGGCGAAGAGGTCCTCCCGGATCTGGGCCACGCAGGTCTGGGACACGTTGACCATGATCTTGGCGTAGCCGTAGGAGCAGGCCGCCCCCACCACATATACCCCGCCCATAAGGCACAGCATGGCCGCGAGACCGGGGAAGTCCCCCGGGAGGATATAGTCGTTGATCAGAGGCTTGATGAGGTAGGACCCGCCTACGGTACAGGCGGAGCTGACCACCAGCAGGACCACCACCAGGGCCAGGTGGAGCCGGTAGGCGCCCAGGTACCGCATCAGCCGGCGGAGGGTCTCCCGCACATGCTTGGGCTTGCGGAAGCCCTGAGGGGGCCCGCCGTGGGGGCCGTGGGGATGTTTCTCAGCCATGGACGTGTCCTCCTTCCTGCTGGGACTCATAGACTTCCCGGTAAATTTCGCACCCCGCCAGCAGCTCCCGGTGGGTGCCCTGGGCGGCGACGCGGCCGTCCTCCATCACCAGGATCAGGTCCGCCTCCTGGACGGAGGCCACCCGCTGGGCGATGATGAGCTTGGTGGTATCCCGGAGCTCCCGGGCGAAGGCGGCGCGGATCTTGGCGTCCGTGGCGGTGTCCACGGCGCTGGTAGAGTCGTCCAGAATCAGCACCTTCGGCTGCTTCAAAATGGCCCGGGCGATGCACAGCCGCTGCTTCTGCCCGCCGGAGACGTTGACGCCCCCCTGGCCCAGATCCGTGTCCAGGCCTTGGGGCATCCGCTCCAGGAACTCGTCGGCGCAGGCGGCCCGGCAGGCGGCCCAGAGCTGCTCCTCCGACGCCTCCGGATTCCCCCAGAGGAGGTTCTCCCGGATGGTGCCGGAGAAGAGGGTGTTCTTCTGGAGCACCATGGAGACCGCGTCCCGCAGATGCTCCATGGTGTAGTCCCCCACGGGCCGGCCTCCCACGGACACCGTGCCCTCCCCCGCCTCATACAGCCGGGGGATCAGGGAGACCAGGGTGGTCTTGGCGCTGCCGGTGCCCCCCAGGATGCCCACGGTGGCCCCGGAGGGGATGTGGAGAGATACGTCCTGTAGAATCCACTCCGGACTCTCCTTATTGTATTTGAAATACACGTGGGTAAAGTCAATGCTGCCGTCGGCCACGGCGAGGGGGCCGCCGTCCGGGCCGGGCTGCGCGCCCTCGCCGGTGATGGCGGGGACCTCGTTCAGCACCTCCACGATCCGGCGGGCGCAGGCCACGGAACGGGTCAGCATCATGAACATCATGGAGACCATCATCAGGGACATCAGGATCTGGGTGATATAGGTGAAGTAGGTCATGAGCTTCCCGGGCTCCAGGGTGCCGGCGAAGACCATCTGCCCGCCGAACCACAGGACGGCGATGATGGTGCCGTAGACGATCAGCATCATCAGGGGCATGTTGACGACCACCATGCCGTAGGCCCGCTGGGAGATCTCCTTCAGATCCCGGTTCCGCCGGCCGAACTTCGCCTCCTCCTCCGTCTCCCGGACGAAGGACTTCACCACGCGGATGCCCGCCAGGTTCTCCTGAACCACCAGGTTCAGGGCGTCGGTCTTCTCCTGGAGGGAGCGGAATATGGGGCTCACCCGGGTCAGGATGACGCAGACCACCACCAGCAGCAGGGGCATGGCCGCCAGAAAGACGCTGCTGAGCCGGAGGCTGATCCGGATGGACAGCACCAGGGCGGACACCAGCATCACCGGGGCCCGGACCAGCAGGCGCATCCCCATCATCAGCGTCATCTGCAGGGCGTTGACGTCGTTGGTGAGCCGGGTCACCAGGGAGGCGGTGGAAAACTTCTCAATGTTGGAAAAGGCGAAGTCCTGAATGTGGTCATACTCCGCCCGGCGGAGGCTGGCGCCGAAGCCCTGCCCCGCCACGGAGGAGAAGACGGCCGAGCCCACGCCGAAGGTCAGGGAGATCATGGCCAGGCCCACCATCAGGGCGCCCTTGCGCAGGATGTAGGCCTGATCCCCGTTCTGGATGCCGATATCCACAATGTCGCTCATCACCAGGGGGATCAGAAGCTCAAAGACCGCCTCCGCCGCGCTGCACGCGGCGCCCAGGGCGATCCATACCCCGTAGGGCCGGGCGTGAGGCCAGAGTTGTTTCATCATAGGCGCAGTTCCTCCTTCAAGTTCAAGATGACGCGGTCCAGGAAATCCATCAGCAGCGCCTGCTCCTCCGGGGAGAAGCCCCGAAGGGCGGCCTCCTCAATGGCCAGGAAGCTCTCGGCGAACCGGGCCTGCTGCTGCCGGCCCTTATCCGTCAGGGTGATGAGCCGCTGCCGGGCGTCCTGGCCGCTGACGCTCCGCCGCACCAGGCCCTTCTCCTCCAGCCGGTCCAAAACGCCATTGATGGTGGAGGGCTTTGCCCGCATGAAGGCCGTCAGCTCCCGCTGGGGGACCAGGCCTCCGCAGCGGTGGAGATACAGCAGGAGCCGCGCCTGCACCGGCGTCACGTCATAGGAGGAGACCCTGGCGTCCATGGCGCACCTGGACAGCTGGGCCGCCCAGCCCAGGGTGGGCCCCAGGCGGCGGGAAAATTCCTGGCACATTGCAATGCCCCCCTTGCGGTTCCGGGACCGCGTTCAAATTGTTAGTGTGCTAAATATTAGCCTGCTAAAGATAACACAGATTTTACCGGAAGTCAAGATGGCAAAAATTGTCCTTTTTTGAATAATTTATGAACGGATTCCGGAGAAAATGAGACTTTTGTAAACAAATTATGAAGGTTGGCCCGGGGCGGTTGACATTTCCCACTCCGGCGGTTATCATGGGGACAACAAGCAGGAACGCTTGTGATACACACCATTTTCCCTCTCCTTTCTCTATATCAAACAGGAAGACGGGCAGTCCGAAAGGACTGCCCGTCTTCCTGTCTGTCCGGGAGGAGGGCACCGCGCGAATTTATCGAAAAACGATAAATTTTCATTGACAATCAATATCCGCTGTGTTAGGATGTGGAAAAAGGAGGTGGGACTCATGAGCTTTACGATGTGGTTTACCCCGGCGGTTTTGCTGCTGGCGGTTCTGGCCCTTGTGCTGCTGGTCCGGGGAATCAAGATCCAGAGCCGCTGGATGCTGCTCTGCGCCGGGGGGATCTTCCTGCTGACGGGGCTGTGCGTCTTTTTGGTGATGGAGTTCATCACCCGGCCGCTGTGAGAGGGGGAAGGACGATGGAAAAAAATTCGGTTCAAAAAGCCGCCGGAGTGCTGGACATCCTGGTGCTCATCACCCTGGCCTGCAATTTGATTGCCCTGCTTCTCGTGCCCGGGCTGGTGCTGACAAAGGGACTGGGCGAGCTGGCGTCGCTGACCCCTTATGAGAATCCGCCGGAACTGCTCCTCCGGGTGCTGACGGTCTGCGTCCTGAGCTGGAAGTGGATCTGGCAGGCTGGCTCCTATGAGACCGTCCTGGCCCTCTTCCTTCTCTTCTCCGGGTGCTGTACGGTCCCCATCCTCTGGCAGGCCCGCCGCGTGCTGAAAACCATCCTCAAAGGCGCGCCCTTCGCCCAGGAGAATGCCGCCAGCCTCCGGCGGGCCGCCGCGTGCTGCTTCCTCATTGCCGGGGCGGCCCTGGTCCGGGTGATTTTCAGCGTCTGGTACTATCGCTCCCTCCTGCCGCTGGCCAGCTACAACGCCCTCTTCGTGCCCATGTTCGCCATGGCGGGGCTGCTGTGCCGGGTCATGTCCGCCCTCTTCCGCCAGGCGGCGGAGCTGAAGGCGGAGAACGACCTGACCATTTGAGGCGGCCTATGATTGTGGTGAATTTGGACGTGATGATGGCCAAGCGGAAGATGACCCTCTCTCAGCTGGCGGAGCGGGTGGACATCACCCTGGCGAACCTGTCGATTCTGAAGAACAACAAGGCCAAGGCGGTGCGTTTTACCACCCTGGAGGCCATCTGCGCCGCGCTGGACTGCCAGCCGGGGGATATCCTGGAGTATGTGCCGGAGGAGACGCCGTGAGGAGTCTGAGAACTCTGTTGGCGGGTATGCTGGCCTGCTTCCTGATCTTCCTGCTGGTGCTGATTCTGCGGGTGCTCTTTGCCCCGGGGAACTGGGCGGCCCGCTGAAATGACGAGTGCCTGTCCGCAGATGGCGGACAGAGAAAAGGAGAAGTACAGATGAAACAGAATGTAAACGCCCTCCCGCCGGAGGGTGGGGCGAAGCCTGCGCCCATGCCCCCGCAGACGGCGGGGAAACACTATGACGTCACGGACCGGGACCGGCGTCTGCTGCTGGGCACCGCCGCCTTCTGTGTGCTGTTGGCGCACACCTTCCTCTGGTGCGGACCCGGCGCCGGACTGACGGCGGCGGTGTTCGCCTGGTATGTGCTGGTGCTGGCCTCCGTGGGGACGGCGCCCCTGGCGGCGCGGTCCAACCGGGTGCTGCTGGTGGTCAACCTCCTGCTGGCGGCCACCTTCGCCCTGGGGTCCAACCGGTTCTTCCGGGTGTGGAACTGCCTGGCGCTGCTGGTGCTGCTGCCGGTTCATGCCCTGGCCCTCTCCGGGGCGGGGCGGCTGCCCTGGCACCGTCCGGCCATGCTGTGGGAGCGGCTGTGCCTGCTGCTGATCGGCCTCTTCGGGAATCTGGGGGCGGGGCCGGCGGCACTGTGTGCCGGCAGGGAGCGGCGGGATGGACGCCGGATTCTGGCGGCGGCTCTGGGGCTGGGTGGGGCGGTGGTGCTGGTGTGCGTGCTGCTGCCGGTGCTGGCCTGGGCGGACGCCCTCTTTGCCGCCGTCACGGAGACGCTGCGGACCTGGATCTGGGACCATCTCCCCACGGGGGTGTGGCAGATGGGGCTGGGGCTGGCCATGACGCCCTTCTTCTTCAGCTTCCTCTACGCCCTCCGGCGGCCGGAGCCCCTGAAAACCGCCTGGAAGGAGTCCTCCCCGACCCTGGACCCCCTGCCCCCTGCCATCGTGCTGGGGGCGCTGGACGGGCTGTACCTGCTGTTCCTGGGAGTGCAGTCTGCGGGGCTCTTCGGCGGGCCGGAGTACCTGGCCCGGCGGGGGATCTCTTACGCCGAGTGGGCCCGCAGCGGGTTCTTCCAGATGGTGGGAATCACGGTGCTGAACCTCACGGTCATGCTGGCGGCCCTGAGCCTGTGCCGCCGGGAGGGCGCGCTGTGGCGGACGGTGCGGGTCCTGGCGGGGCTGCTGACGGCGGAGAGCCTGGTGCTGCTGGCCTCCGCCGCCTGGCGGATGACCCTGTACGTCTCCGCCTACGGCCTGAGCTTCCGGCGCTGCCTGACCTACTGGGGCATGGGGATGATGGCCCTGCTGTTCCTGACGGCGCTGGGGAAGATCCTCCGGCCGGACTTTGGCTTTTGCCGCCGGGCCTTCCCCCTGGTCCTGGCGGGGTGGCTGGCGCTGAACTGCGTGCCGGTGGATTGCCTGACGGCCAGGGATCAGGTGGACCGGTATCTGAGCGGCCGGAGCGAGACCGTGGACATGGGGTATCTGCTGTACGGGCTGTCCTACGACACCCTCTCCCAGCTGGAGCGGCTGGACGGCCTGGAGGTCTTCCGGGCCGGCGGAAGGGCGCTGACGCTGTCCCGCTTTCTGGAGGAGCGGCGGGAGGCGGCCCGGCGGGACTGCGGCGACTGGCGGACCTGGTCGCTGTCGGCCTGTCTGGCCGCCGGGAAGCGCCCTTGAAAACGGACTGGCGGCGCGGAGTCCTCCGGCGGGCAAAGCGAAAACCAGGAGACCCCGAGGGGGTCTCCTGGTTCTTTTATGAGGAGGGTTCCGTGTCCAGTTCCAGGGACAGCTGGGAAACCGTGTGGGTCCGCAGGTAGTCCAGCCAGATGGCGCAGCCCGCCGGGTTCAGGTGGACCCCGTCGAAGTTCAGGTCTGCCGGAAGGCACCCGTCCTCCCCCGTGAGGACATCCCCCACCGCCACATAGAAGGTTCCCAGCTCCTCCGCCAGGTCCTGCCAGACAGCGTTGTAATCCGCTACCCGCTGGTTGTTTACGTAGCTCCCCTTGGCGTCCTGCCGGGCGCTGACGGGGAGAATGGACTGGATGAAAATCTGGGCGTCCGGGTGGTCCGCCTGGAGGCGGAGAATCAGCCGCTCGCTCTTCTCCCGGAAGAGATCCGTGCCCGGCCAGCCCAGCTCGTTGACCCCCAGCATGACGTAGATCTTGCCGCAGTCCATCTGGGACAGGGCGTCCAGCAGGGGCATCCGGCCCAGGGGGGTGTCAAAGTCCTTGGTGAACACCGACTCCACCGTGACCCCGGTGGCGCAGAGATAGGTGCCGGTGCCCAGGCCGCTGTAAAGCCGGAAGCCGTCGGTCCGGGAGTCCCCAAGGAAGACGGCGTCTGCGAAGTAGGAGTCCTCCGCCGGAAGGCTCTCCGGCACGGGACCTGCCCAGCGGAGGGCCGTCTCCGACGTCGGGGACGCTTCCGGGGGCGCCGGCTCCTCCGTCTGGGCAGCGGGTCCGGCGGGCTCGCCGGGCTCCCGGAGCGGAAGGTCCAGGGGGGAGTCCGCCGCCGCGCCTCGGGGGCCGCCCAGGGTCAGCAGCAGGCAGACCGCCGCCAAAGCCATCAGGGACCCCGGCCACCGCCGGGGTGTGTGTTGTTCTCGTTTTCCCGCCACGCCGGATTCCTCCCTGTTTCTCGTGGGGCATGTTTGATCCATGTCAATACGCCCAAGCGGCGGAGCAGTTTCCGCTGCGCGGCGGTATCGTCAAAACGCTTGAAAACCGGGTGCCCGATGTTCGGGGCGGGCAAAGCCTGCGGCACATAACAGGCGCCGTGTTTTGCCTATCCGCCCCAGGGTTGAAAAGAAGCAGGGATTTTTTTCAACTGCGGCGGCTATAAAAATTCTTAAAATCCACCAGATTACCGGATTTCCGCGCAGTTTGCCCTGCCCGGCGAAAAAGCCCCCGCCGTTGGGCATTCCGCCATGGATCAAACAAGCCCGAACCAATGCCGCCTCTATTATAACGGCTTTCTGTCGAAAAATGTCGAACAATTTATTTAAAATTTGATGACAAATTTTATCAATTTTTCCGAAACGGCAGAAGCCCGCCTGTAAACACAGGCGGGCTCAGCTTGTTGAAAAACGAGGGAGATCCCTTTGCCGGGAAGGAGGGGTGTGTGCGGCTGCGCCTGCAGGCGCGTTTCGGAGCACAACCGCCGCGCGCGGTAGCTCTCAGCGCGGAGGTGAACTCGGGAAGGGTTCCCCGCGCCATTTAAATCATAAGTTTTCAGAACTTTTTTAAAGTTCTGAAAACTTGCTCAGCTTGTTGAAAAACGAGGGAGATCCCTTTGGCGGGAAGGAGAGGCGGTGCGGCTGCGCCCGCAGGCGCGTTTCGGAGCGCAACCACCGCGCGCGGCAACTCTCAGCGCGGAGATGAACTCGGGAAGAGTTCCCCGCGCCATTTAGAACCTGTATTCATAACCGGGGGATGCCGGATGGACGAGGATTTTTCTCGTCAGACAAGGAGATGTTCCGCAGCAATCCTGACGGATTGCAAGGAAAAGCGACGCAGTATGGCGGGAAAAAGACCGCCCAGACAGCGTTCATCGGTTGTGAATACAGGTTCTTAAATCATAAGGTTTCAGAACCTGTCACGAGCCCCGCAGGGTCTCCGGGTACAGCCCTGCCCCATGGAGCTTCCGCAGTTCCCCGGCCACGATCTCCCGGTCCTCCCGGTAGGTCATGCCGAACCAGCGGCCGCCGGAGGGACAGACCGTGACCTCCAGGGCCTTTCGCTCCAGGAGGTCCCCCACCATCACCGGCAGCAGGCACTCCGACTGGAGCTCCGCCCCGGCGCCGCTGCGGAGGAAGTCCTCAAAATACGCCCGCAGGACCGGGAAAATGGAGGGCTGGAAGCCCCAGAAGTTCATGGACACCACGGTGTCCGGCGCCAGAAGGAGGTCCGCGTTCAGATCCCGCAGGGTGCCGTCGGGATAGAGCTGAATCCGCTTCGTCTCCCGGATGGCCCGCAGGGCGCCCCGGTCCACCTCGCAGATGCCCCGGGACACCGCGCCGTAGAGGCTGGCGGTGTTCTTCAGCAGGTATCCGATCATCACCGCCCGGCCCTCCTCCGGCAGGCGGCCCAGCTCCGCGAAGAGGGTCCGGTAGGCCTCAGGGCCGTAGTAGTCGTCGGCGTTGATGACGCAGAAGGGCCCCCGCGCCGCCGCCGCCTCGGCGCACAGCAGGGCGTGAACGGTGCCGAAGGGCTTCGTCCGCCCCGGCGGCAGGGTGTACCAGTCCGGCAGGGAGGTGAAGTCCTGGAAGGCGTAGGCCACCTCCACGGGCTGGCCGTTGAGCTCGGTCCGCCGCAGGTACCCGCCGCAGAGACGCTCGACCATGGGCTCCATCTCCGGCTTGATGATGAAGACCACCCGGCGGAACCCCGCCTGCAGGGCGTCGTGGATGGCGTACTCCATCAGGATCTCCCCCCGGGGGCCGATGCCGTCCACCTGCTTGTCCCCGCCGTAGCGGCTGCCGAGCCCTGCCGCCATAATGACCAATGAAGCGATCATAGATTGTTTCTCCTGTTTCCGCCGCCGGTCTGGGGAACCGGGGCTCTTGTTTCCTCCCGCGAAGCGGGAGCGTGGCGCAGAGGTTGTACTGTTAGTATACCGCGTTTTTTCGCCCTTTGCAACCGCTGGGCGGAGGAGATTTCTGTACTGGATTGGAGGCGCCACCCCGCCCTGGCGGGCCGCTTCCCTGCCCTGGCGGGCCGCCGAGGGCGGCGGCCCCTGCGGCCGATCCGTCGCGACCCTCTCCGTCACGGCTTCGCCGTGCCACCTCTCCCAAAAGGAGAGGTTCCGAAGGGAGCGGCGTTCCCTGAGCTCCCCCTCTGGGGGAGCTGGCTGGCCGTTAGGCCGGACTGAGAGGGCGTCTCCGTTCACGGACGGGCCTCCTGGAATGATTCGGCCCTGTAGGGGCGGTTACCAACCGCCCGTCCAAAGGGAGATCCGGTCTTT
>JAAWIL010000030.1 GCA_022796315.1 Oscillibacter sp.
AGCCGCCGCAATCCTGGCGGATTGCAAGGGTTTTTAACGAAGTCTGGACGGAAAATACGCCGCCAAGACGTGTGCGGGGAGATTCTAAACAGGCTCTTAAGAAAGAGGCAGACCCGTTTGGGTCTGCCTCTTGAAAGCAGACGGAAATTACTCCTCGTCCAGGGCCTCTTCCATCTCGACGCCGGGCGTCAGAAGGGCGCGGATCGACAGGGAAATTTTCTTCTTCTCCTCGTCCACGGCGGTGATCTTCACATCCACCATCTGGCCCTCGGAGAGGACATCCTCCGGCTTTTCAATGCGCCGGTCGGCAATCTGGGAGATGTGGATCAGACCGTCCACACCGGGAACCACCTCGGCAAAGGCGCCGAAGGTCATCAGCTTGACGATGCGGACATTGGCCACATCCCCTACGCTGTACTGATTCATGAACACATTCCAGGGGTCCACATTGTGGTCCTTGACGCCCAGGGAGATCTTGCGCTTCTCCGCGTCGAAGGAGATCACATAGACCTCCATGGTGTCGCCCACCTTGCAGACCTCGGACGGGGTCTTGATCCGGCTCCAGCTGAGCTCGGAGATATGTACCATGCCGTCCACGCCGCCGATGTCCACGAACACGCCGTAGCTGGTCATGGACTTCACGGTGCCGGTGTAGCGCTTGCCCTCCTCAATGTTGGCCCAGACCTCTTCCTGAGCCGCGCGGCGGGCCTCGTCGGCCACGGAGCGGATGGAACCCACCACCCGGCGGCGGGCGCGGTTGACCTCCGTGATCCGCAGCTGGACCCTCTGGCCCTTCATCTCGGAGAGGTCGGCTCCCCGGGGCTGGCCGCTCTGGGAGGCGGGGACAAACACCCGCACGCCCTTCACGGACACCACGATGCCGCCCTTGTTCTCCTCGGTCACAGTGCCCTCGAGAACTGTCTTCTCCTCCACGGCCTGCTCGATGTTCTCCCAGACCTTGGCGGCGTCCAGGCGCTTCTTGGAGAGCTCCGCGTAGCCCTCCACGTCGTTGACGCGGACCACCCAGGTCTCGATCTCCTCGCCCACGTGGACGATGTCCTCAGGCTTGACGCTGGGATCGTCGGTGAGCTCGCTGAGCTTGATGTAGGCCGCCTGCTTGGCGCCCACGTCCACCTGCACCTCAGTCGGGGTGATGGCGGTCACAATGCCGGTAACGCGATCTCCATTATTTAAAGTTTTAAAAGACTGATTCAATAATTCCTCGAAGGACTCCTCTTTGCCCTCAACCGCCTTGATTTCTTCACTCATCGCTGCATATACCTCCTTAATAATGCCCGCAGGCGTGGAAGCGCCAGCCGTAAGGCCCGCAACAGAACAACCAGCGAAAAAATCCGGCGAGAGCTCGTCCGCGTCCTCAATCTGCAGGACACGTGGGCATCTCCTCATGCAAATTTCCGTCAAATGTTTGGTGTTGGCACTTTTACGGTCTCCCACCACGACCATCCTGTCAACCTGGCCGGCGATTTCTGCCGCCTCAGATTGGCGCTTATGCGTAGCATTGCATATTGTATCAAAGATTTTGACGTTTGTACACTCTTTTTTTAGGATTTTCCAAGAAGTTTCAAAAAGTTCACGAATACAGGTGGTCTGCGCCGCCACCGTCAGAGGCGTTTCCCGGTCCGTTTCCGGACGCTCCAGCCACTGCCGGACCTCCTCCGGACCCCCGAATATCAAGGGGTTGCGGCACCAGCTGGCAATCCCGGCCACCTCCGGATGGCTGGCTTCCCCGATCAATACCGCCCTGCGGCCCTCCGCCTCCGCTTCCGCCACCAGGCGCTGAATCCGCACTACATTGGGGCAGGCGGCGTTGACACAGCGGACGCCCCGGGCCTCCAGATCCTCCAGAACGTCCTTCCGCTCCCCATGGGATCGGATCAGCACCGTGTCCCCGGGACCCAGCGCCCCGGCGTCCGCCGTCTTCCGAACTCCGCGCCGCTCCAGGTCCTCCACCACGTGGGCGTTGTGGATCAAATCCCCCAGCATCCAGCAGCCGCCGCTCTCTGCGGCCGTTTCCTGGGCCATATTCACCGCGCGCCGCACGCCATAGCAAAATCCGGCGCTCCCGGCCAGGATCACTCTTCGCACAGCGGCCTCCCTCCGACGGCCTGCCCGCCCAGCGCGTAGGCCTCCCGCAGGATTCCGTCAGCAATCTGCTGCATCTCCTCCGCGGTGCCCCGGCGGCCGCTGAACACCGGCGTGTAGGGCTCGCCGAAGATGATCCGGGTGCGGCGGAAGCACTTCTTCTCCCCGTCCACAAACACCGGCACCAGGGTGGCCCCGGACCGGACGCCGATCATGGCGGCGCCGCTTTTCGCGTGGGCCGGCAGGCCGTCCACAAAGCCCACACCGTTCCGAATCACGGTGCCCTCCAGGAAAATCAGCAGGTTATCCCCGGACTTGATGGCCTGGATCGCCGTCTTGACCGCCTGGATATCGGACTCGCCCCGGCTGACGGGAAAGGCCCCGAGCTTCCGCAGAATCCAGCCAAAGAGCCGGCGCCGGAAGAGCTCTTCCTTTCCCATAATGTGGAGCCGGTAATTCACCGGCAGCTTCAGCGCCACCAGGATCGGGTCCCAGTTGCTGGAGTGGTTGGGGCACAGCAGCACGCCGCTTTGGGGGAGGCGCTCCAGTCCCTCCACGCTGGTAGGGTGCAGCACCTGAACCACCAGGCCCAGCACATAATAGACAATCCAATAGATCCAGCTGATGGGTTTCATTGCTCCGTCCTCTCCCGAATGATCCGCAGCAGCGCCGCCTCACTCTCCTGAAAATCCATGTCTGTGGTGTCCAGCAGCACCGCGTCCTCCGCCTGCCGCAGTGGGGACGCGTCCCGATGGGTATCGTTCCAGTCCCGCTGCTGGATCTCCTCCAATACCTTCTCCAGGGGCTCCGGCGTCCCCCGCTGCTGAAGCTCCCGCACCCTCCGCCGGGCCCGGGCCTCCGGGGAGGCTGTGAGGAATACCTTCACCGCCGCATCCGGCAGCACCACGGTGCCGATGTCCCGCCCGTCCATGATGACGCTTTGGGTGCGGGCCAGCTCCCGCTGCATCTCCAGCAGGTACGCCCGCACCGCCGGATGCCCGGACACGGCGGAGGTATGCAGGGAGACCTCCGGCAGGCGGATCTCCGCTGTCACGTCCCGGCCGTTCAGCAGCATATGCTGGAGGCCATCCTGGCCATAGGTCAGCTCCACCCGGAGCTTCGGCAGCTCCGCCTCCACGGCAGCGGCATCCCTGGGGTCGATCCCCTCCCGATAGATGTGGTAGCCGATGGTGCGGTAAATGGCGCCGGTATCCACATATAGAAATCCCAGCGAGCTCGCGGCGCTGCGGGCCAGGGTGCTCTTCCCGGCGCCGGAGGGCCCGTCAATGGCGATGCTGATGATGGACATATCACTCTCTCCTTTCGAGGATCGTTTCTCTTCCGCAACGTTTTATGGTGTCTGGTTATTGATTTGAACGGGCTGCCTCCGCCGCCGCAAACCCGGCGGCCCTGCCGGTGGCCCAGGCAATCTGAAGGTTGAACCCACCTGTATAGGCGTCCACATCCAGCAGCTCCCCAGCGAAGTATAATCCCTTTACAGTCTTTGATTCCATAGTGGTTGGATTGACCTCCCCCACTTTTACGCCGCCGGAGGTGACAATGGCGTCCGTCACGGGACAGGGGCCCGCGATCGCGATGGGAAAGTGCTTCAGAAGCCGCAGCAGGCCGTGCCGCTGTTCCCGGGTAATATCATGGACCTTTTTGTGGGAATCCATGCCGGAGGCCTTTACCATCTCCGGGATCAGCTTCTTGGGCAGAAGATCGTCCAGGGCGTTGCCGAAATCGTGGTTGCTGTACTTCGCGAAATCCCCCAGCAGCCGCTGGTCCAGCGTCTGTTCGTCCAGAGCGGGCTTCAGGTCGATCTCCAGGTGATAGGCCCGCTCCCCGAAGCGCCGCATATGGGCGGAGGCTGAGAGGATCAAGGGCCCGCTGACGCCGAAATGGGTGAACAGTAGCTCCCCGAAATCCGTATAGATCCTCTTGTTGTTCTCAAAGACCGTCAGCCCCACATTCCGCAGGCTCAGTCCCTGCATCCGGGCGCAGACATTCCCCAGCTCCCGCAGGGGCACCAGGGAGCCCCGGAGGGGCGTCACCGTGTGACCGGCCTCCGCCGCCATGCGGTGGCCCTCTCCCGTGGAACCGGTGGCGGGATAGGACACGCCGCCGGTGGCCAGGATCACCGCCTCCGCCGGATAGCGGCTCCGCTCCCCGGCTGCGCCCCGCGCCGCGCCCTCCGCAAGCTCCAGAGACACGGCCCGGTCCCGGACCAGGCGGACACCCAGGTGTTTCAGCTTCCGCTCCAGGGCGGCGCTGACGTCAAAGGCCCGGTCGCTGACCGGGAACACCCGGTTCCCTCGCTCCACCTTCAGCGGAACGCCCAGGTCCTCAAAGAAGGCCATGGCATCCCGGCCATCAAAGCGGGAGAAGGCGCTGTAAAGGAATTTCCCATTCCTGGGCGTATTGGCCAGCAGCGTCTCCAGATCCGCATCGTTGGTCACATTGCACCGGCCCTTTCCGGTGATATTCAGCTTCTTCCCCAAGCGCTCATTGGGCTCCAGCAGCGTCACGGAGGCCCCTCGTTCTGCTGCGGAGATGGCGGCCATCATTCCGGCGGCGCCGCCGCCCACCACTATGACCCGCCTACTCATCGTCCACCTTGCCGAAGACCCCATAGGCGTTCCAGATGTCCTCCAGCTCCGCGAAGGTCTCAGAGACATTGGCCTTCATCTGATAGGCCAGGGCAATCAGCAGCGCGTTCAGCAACGACAGGGGTGCTACCATGGAGTCCACAAAGGAGATCATCTCACAGGGCGCCAGCAGCGACGCGTCGGAGATCTGATAGATCGGGGATCGCTCGCTGTCCGTGATGGCGACGATGGCGGCGCCGCGGTCCCGGGCGAACTGGGCTGTGTTCACGGTGATCTTGGAATACCGGGGAAAGCTGATGGCAATCATCACATCCCCGGCGCCGATGTGCAGCAGCTGCTCGAAGATCTCCCCGGCGGCGTTGGCCTGCACCAGCGTCACATTTTCAAACAGAAGGTGCATGTAGAAGTTCAGGTAGCCCGCGATGAAGGAGGAAGACCGGGCCCCCCAGATATAGATGTGCCGGGCGCTCCGAATACGCTCTACCACCTGGTCAAAGCCCTTCCGGTCCGCCTGGGCCACCATCTCCCGCAGCTTCTCCATGTCAGACTGCACCACAGCGCCCAGCAGGTCCTGCTGAGCCAGCCGCTCCCGGGCCGCCTGAATCCGCTGGGTGGAGGTGAGGCGGCTGCGGATCATCTCCTGCAGGGCCCGCTGCATGCCAGGGTAGCCGTCGTACCCCAGTTCCGAGGCAAAGCGCACCACCGTGGACTCGCTGACCTCCACCAATCCCCCCAGTCTGCTGGCCGTCATGAAGGCAGCCTTGTCATAATTGTCCAGAATATACCGGGCAATCCGCTTCTGCCCCTTGGAAAAGCTGGTCATCCGCTGTTCAATCGTATGTAGAATACTCCTGGCCACAGCCGTCCTCTCCTTTTTTCGTCCGATCCAACACCGGACACATTCCTGTACAGTGTATCACACTCTCCCGGAAAATCCAAGGCTTTTTGCAAGATAGCACGCAAATCCTGCAAAAAAGAGACGCGGAGCTCTCCGCGCCTCACAGGACTCCTCGCAGGGCCGCCGTCTCCTCCGTTGTCAGGTACCGCCACTGTCCGGCCGGCAGGTCTCCCAGCTCCAGCGTATGCTCCCGCACCCGCCGCAGCCGCTTCACCGTCAGGCCGCAGGCGCCGCACATCCGCCGGACCTGGCGGTTCTTCCCCTCGTGGATGGTGATCTCCATCACCGCCCTCTGGCCGGCCTGGCGCAGCACCGCCGCCTGGGCCGGACGAATGGGCTCCCCGTCCAGGTCCCGCAGGGCCTCCAGCCGCGCCGCCGCCCCGGCCACCGGGCCGAAGAGGTCCACCTGATACACCTTCTCCACCTCCCCGGAGGGATGCAGAAGGCGGTGCGTCAGCTCCCCGTCGTTGGTCATCAGCAGCAGCCCCTCGGAGTCCAAATCCAGCCGGCCCACGGGCCAGACCCGCACGCCGCAGTCCCGCACCAGATCCGCCGTGGTCCGCCTCCCCTTCTCGTCGGAGAGGGTCGTCACAAATCCACGGGGCTTGTTCAGCATGAGATAGCACTTCTCCGCCGAGCCGTCCAGCGGTCTCCCGTCCACCAGGATTTCGTCCCGGTCCGGGTCCGCCCGCTGGCCCAGGAACGCCGGATGGCCATTGACCGTCACCCGGCCGGTGGTGATGTACCCCTCCGCCGCCCGGCGGGAACAGACCCCGGCGGCAGAGAGGATCTTTTGCAGTCGCTCCTCCATATGTCAACTCCCCCCCAGCAAGGCGCTTCCAACGGGCCGGGGCCCTATCGCAGACGCCCATGCCTCTCTTGGATTCCCAGCTTCAGCGTCCCCATGGCAGACTCCGCCCTGGGCGCCACATACTGTCCGCACAGCAGGCCCACCCTGCCGATCTCCCGGCCATTCAGTGTAAACACAGCCTCGCCCACTCTGGTTCCGGCGGCCAGGGGCGCTGCCAGCGGAGCGTCCAGGCGGATCTCCGTCCGGATGGACTCCCCCTCGGCGGCGGGCCAGGCAAAGCTCTCCGCCGCCGCCAGAGGCACTGCGCGCTGGATGCCATTCCGCACCGCCGCCTGTCCCACTTCCTGTCCCAGCGTCGCCAGGCGCCGGGCGGGGTAGGCGGAAAAACCATAGGCGTACAGCGCCTGGTGGTCCGCCCAATCGTTGCCGTCCTGGAGCGTAACCGCCACCAGCCGCTGGCCTCCGCGCTCCGCGCAGCTCACCAGGGTCCGGCCCGCCGCCTTCGTGTAGCCGGTCTTCAAGCCGATGCAGCCCTCCATGTAGCCCAGGAGCTTGTTGTGGTTGGTCATTGTTCGCCCGCCGATGGTCGCCGTGCGGGTGGAGACAATCCGGACCAGGGTCTCGTTCTCCATGGCGGCACAGGCCAGCGCCGCCATATCCCGGGCCGTGGAGTAGTGCTTCTCGTGGTCCAGCCCGTTGGGGTTGGCAAACGAGGTGTGCTCCATACCCAGTTCCGCCGCTGTCTCGTTCATCAGCCTGGCAAAGCCCGCCTCACTGCCGCCGATGTGCTCGGCAATGGCCACGGCGGCATCGTTGCCGGAGCAGAGCATCAGACCGTAGAGCAGCGTCTCCAGGGTCAGGGTCTCCCCTTCCTTGAGGTACATGGAGGACCCCTCCGTATAGGCGGCCTTCCGGCTGACGGTCACCGTGTCGGACAGGTCCCCCTGCCGGATGGCCACCAGGGCCGTCATGATCTTGGTGGTGCTGGCAATCAGCATCTTGCTGTCCGCGTTGTGCTCATACAGCACCCGGCCGCTGGCGGCGTCCACCAAAATCGCCGCCGAAGCGGAGGTAGAGACCGCGCGGGCCTTCACGGGGCACCCGCACACCAGCAGTACAGCCAAACAGACGGCAATCCGCCTTCCCACATCCCATCACTTCTTTCCTTCACAAGTGATGGTAGTATGCCCCCGCTTACGGGGTTTCTTTCTTCTTGTCGAAATATTTCTCCACTTTGTCCATCAGGTCCGGCGTCATC
The DNA here is from genome assembly GCA_022796315.1 of Oscillibacter sp. Classification (GTDB taxonomy): domain Bacteria; phylum Bacillota; class Clostridia; order Oscillospirales; family Oscillospiraceae; genus Oscillibacter. The sequence goes on from JAAWIL010000030.1 coordinate 7,680, forward strand.
TCCACAATGCGGTCCACCGTGCTGACCGGCGGAACCGCCACGGGAAGCACCCGGGTCATCCCGTCCTTCACCACCAGGAAGGCCACCGGGTCGATCTTCACACCGCCGCCGGCGCCGCCGCCAAAGCCTCTGGGCTGCACCTTGCCGTAATCTCCGCCGCCGCCGCTGCCAAAACCGAAAGAGACCTTGGAAATGGGAATCAGCGTCACCCCGTCCGGCGTGGTGATGGGCTGGCCCACGATGGTGTTGGTGTCCACCATCTCACGAACCTTCTCCATGGCAGAGTGCATCAGCTCACTTAAGGGGTTCTTCTTCTCGTTTTCCATACGTTCCTTCCTTTCTCACGCGGCGGCCTTCGCGGGCCGCTCCACTGTTTTCTGTCTCTTCCTAAACCGTAAAAACCACCGAAGGGCCGGAGTCCCCACGCCAAAGGCCACCGCCAGCAGCGTCCCAATACGGATCGAGATCCCCACCGCCCCGGTTACCGCCGTCTCCGGCGCCTCAAAGTCCAGGCCCATATGAATGGATGGGTTCCGGACCTCCAGCAGCCGCTCCAGAAGGGGCATTCCCGTCCAGACGGCCGTCTGGAGCCAGCCGTACATCTGGGCCGTGCTGGCGGGGTCCTCCGCCCCGCCCAGGGTCACGCTCAGAGTCAGGGGCTTCACCCGAATCCCCCGGCGGGTCCGGTTCAGCGCCCGCTTCAGCGGAGGCCACAGCATCCCCGCCGCCTCCCGGAGGTCCGCAAAGGTGATCTTGGGGAGCTTCTTCTTGGCCGCCTTTTCCGCGTCCTCTGCGGCCTCTTCCGTCTTTTTCTCAGCCTTCTTGACCGTCTCTTTTCCGGGAAAAACCCGGATGTGAAACAGGGAGACCGTCACATCCACCGTGGCCGTCCCATCCGCCAAAATCACCCAGACGCCCACCCGGATCAGGCACAGCAGCACGATCAGCGCCGCCAGGACCCCCAGAATCCACAGCCAAAGCAACAAGCTCCCTCCCCTCTGCCGCTCTCTTACATCTCCTCTGTCCCCGCCTTCGGGAAATCCGCGTTCTCCGGCGAGTCCACACCGGTGATCTCCGCCTCCTCCGCAAGGTCCACTACCTCGCCGCTGTCATTGAGGCGCATCTGCCCCTCGCCGCCGATGTCCGGCGGCTCCGGCAGGTCCTCCAGGCTGGTGAGGTGAAAGGCCCGCAGAAACTGCTTCGTAGTCCGGTACAGACGGGGCCGGCCCGGCACCTGCAGCCGGCCGCACTCCTCAATGAGCTTGCGCTCCAGCAGCAGCCCGATGGTATAGGCGCTGTCCACGCCCCGGATCTGGTCCACATAGGCCCGGGTGGTGGGCTGGTTATAGGCGATGATGGTCAGCACCTCCAGCGCCGGCTGGCTGAGCTTGGCAGGCTTCCGGATCTCAAAGGCCCGGCGGATGGCACCGGCATAGTCCGGCGCGGAACACAGCTGCCAGCTGTCCTCAATCCGCAGCAGGCGAATGCCCCGCCGCTCATAGGCGTAGTAGTCCATCAGTCTCTGCAGCACCCGCTCCGCCGTGGGCCGGTCCAGCTCCAGGGCCAGGCAGATCCGGTCCACATGAACCGGCTCGCCGGAGGCAAAGAGAATCCCCTCCGCCGCCGCCTCGATCTCCCGCATATCCTGTGTCTCCAAAGCAGCTCCTCTCATCACGCTCCGCGCTCCTCGCCCACCTGGCGCACCGTACAGTCCGTCTCGGACCCCGCCAGGCGCAGCACATGGGCCCGGCACAGCTCCAGCACCGCCAGGAAGGTGGCCACCACCTCGCTGCGGCTCCGGTTTCCCTGAAACAGCAGCCGGAAACGGGTAATCCCGTGCTCCTTCAGCCGCCGCAGGATCTCCGCCGCCTTGTGCTCCACCGGGTAGGGCTCATGCTGCACGATCTCCTGGAACGCGCTTTTGGGCGGCGGCGCCGCCCGTTCCATCCGGCTCCGGATCTCCGCCAGGGCCAGCAGCAGGTCCGCCTTCTCCTGGTCATACTCGTAGATCTTTCCCTGCTTCACCGGCTCCGGGTTCCGGGTGACAATGTTCTGTCCAAACTCCGACAGCGGGGCCAGCTTGGCTGCCAGGTGCTTGATCCGGCTGTAGCTCTCTCCCCGCCGCCGCTCCTCCAGGGACTGAAGCAGGGCGTCCATCTCGCTCTGGGCCTCCTCGTCCTCAATGGACAGGAGCATCCGGGTCTTGAGGTACACCAGGTGGGAGGCCATGGACACGAACTCGCTGGCCACCTCCAGGTCCATCTGCTGCCGCCGCTCCAGCCAGCTGAGATACTGGCCGCAGATCAGGGCAATGGAGATGTCCTGAATCTCCAGCTTATTCTTCCCCAAAAGAAAGAGAATCAGGTCCAGGGGGCCCTCAAAGTCCTGCATCTCCTCGGACTTGGAGCGCACCACCTTTTCCAGCTTAAAAACAGGATTTTCCAAACAAACACCTCTAGTAAAACAAGTGGATCAGCGCGCTGTAGACGCCCCAGATCGCCCCGTCGATCAAACCGCCGGTCACCCCCAGCCAGCTCAGGGCCAGCAGCAGGAAGATGCCGTAGCGCTCATACCGCATCAGCCGCACGTAGGCCTCATCCGGCAGAAAGGCCGCCAGCACCTTGGACCCGTCCAGGGGCGGGATGGGAAGCAGATTGAAAAGACCCAGTCCAACAGACAGCGGCGCCGCCGAATACAGGCAGAAGTCAAACACCCGCACCCAGAGCTCCGTGTACGGGGCATAGAGGGAAATCACCTTACTCATCCCAATCAGCAAAGCCGCCAGCAGGAAATTGGACGCCGGCCCCGCCAGGGCGGTGAGGGCCATGCCCTGTTTCGGCCGGCGAAAATACCGGGGGTCCACCGGCACAGGCTTCGCCCAGCCAAAGCCCACCGTAAACATCATGGCCAGACCGAACCAGTCGATGTGCCGCAGGGGATTCAAGGACAGCCGCCTAAGGGACTTCGCCGTGGGATCTCCCAAGGCCAGGGCCGCCAGACCGTGACAGGTCTCATGCACCGTCAGGCACAGCAGGACGGCCAGAACCCGCAGAAGGGCGTCCGCCATAGAGGCAAAGTCCAGGGCGTGGAACAGATTCTGCAAATAAGGAAGCATCGCATCCTCCACATTCAGCCAATAGATAAATGCATTATATCAAATCCCGCCAGGAAATACAAGGAAAATCGGCGCAAAAGTATCCCGGCGCGGAGCTTCGCGCCGGGACACAACAGGAATGCTCAGGATGGGTTTCCGGATTCAATGGGACGGCGCCTCCACAATGGCAATGCTGGAATCTCCCTTCCGGGCCTGCTCCAGCACCGCCTGGGCCAGCATCTGGAAGGTGCCGTGGGAAGAAGACGCGCCTGTGATGACGTCGATCTCCCCCTTCCCCTGTCCCTCCAGGAGCTGTCCCGCGTAATAGCGGGTATACTCATTGGGATAGGTGCCGTTGATATGGAGCATATTCTGCATATACGCGTTATCCCAGCTCTTAATGAACCCGCTGGCATTCTCCGCGTTGTACTCCACAGAGAGGATCTGTCCGCCCTTGATCAGGATGGTGACATACTCCTTCCAGCCATGGCTGAACTCGGACATCTGCGCGGTATAATATCCGTCCTGAAGTTCCGCCTCTCCTCCGCAGGCGGTCAGCAGCGACGCCGTCATCAGCAGGCTCAGCAGGACCGCGATCACCCGTTTCATCTGCTCAGTCCTCCTTCAAAACAAATTTCCGCACCTGGGACTGCAGCGTCTCGGCCTCCTTCGCCAGGGAACCGCTGGACTGCTCGGTGTTCTCCGCGTTTTGCAGGTTGCGGTCCGCAATGTCGGAGATCGTGGCAATCCGCTCCTCCATGACGCTCAGGGCCAGCTCCTGGCTATGGACCGCCGCCGCCAGCTGGTCCGAAATGGTGTTGATCTTCGCGGAGACATCCGAAATGGCTCGGAGGGACCCGGCGGTATCTGCGGTCAGCTCCACGCCGGTCCGGATGATGTTCCTGGTGCTGTCCACCATCTCCGTGGCGCTCTGGGCGGCCTCGGCGCTCTTGGCGGCCAGGCGCTTCACCTCATCCGCCACAACGGCGAAGCCCTTTCCGGCGCTTCCGGCCCGGGCGGCCTCCACAGAGGCGTTGAGGGCCAGGATATTGGTCTGGAACGCGATGTCCTCGATGTCCTTGGCGATCTTGGTAATCTGCTGGGCGTTGAGACTGATATCGTCCATGGCGGAGGACAATGCCGCCATCTGCTCGTTGGCGTTTTGAATGCGCCGGGCGATCTCCTCCGTCTGGACGCGGGTCTCTCCGCTGCTCTCCGTGACGTCCGCCAAGCGCTCCTTCACGTGGTCCACCTCATGGACCAGCTCCTCGGTAGACTGGTTCTGGTCCAGAGACGCCTGGTGCAGCTGTACGGACTGTCCGCTCAGCTGCTCGGCCATGGTGGTCAGCCGGTCTGCGGCGGAGCGGAAGCCGATGAGCGTCTCGTTCATAGACTCCGTGATCGTCCGCAGGCTGCCTCGGATCAGCACGAAGTCGCCCTTGTAGTCCACCTGGGGCTCCGTGCGCAGGTCGCCGCCGGCCACGTGGGTCAGCACCTGCTGGATATCCGATATGTACCGGTTCATGCTCTCCAGGGTGGTGTCCAGCGTCTTCGTCATAATTTCCAGCTCGTCTCCGGTTCTGACCGGGAGCACCTCGGTGTGCAGGTCGCCGTCGGAGAGGGCCACCATCCGGTCCGTCACCCACTTCACCGGGTGGGAGATGGACCGGGCAAAGCGCAGAATCAAAAGGATGGAGACTGCCAGACCCACCAGGGTGGCCAGAATGGATACCATCATCGCGCCATTGATGAAGTGGCTGTAGTCCGACTTGGGGATCTGGATCACCAGGGACCACTGCGTGCCCCGAATGGGAGAAAACGCGACCATCATCTCTTCCCCGTCGATCGGAAACTCCGTCGCGCCCGTCTCTCCGGTGGTCACCCGCTCCACCGCGCCGGCGTTGCCGCCGCTGAGCTGAACCAGGGTACTGCCGTTGAGGGCCAGAGACTGATCCGGATGGCCGGTCACCACCCCCTCCCGGTTGACCATGTAGGCCATGCCGCTTCTGCCCAGGTTGATGCTACTGATGACGTCGTTGAGGGTGTCATACTTATAGATGCCCATCAGATAGAACACCGTCTCGCCGTTCTCCTTCACGGGCATCCCCATGGTAATGCCCAGCTTTCCCTGGTAAATGGTGGAGGAATCCGTCGTCAGATTGTCCGTCTCCTTCAGCAGCGCGAGCAAGCCGCTGTCCAAGCCGGCCGGCGCGCCGCTGATGCCCTGGATCAGCTGTCCGTTCAAGTCATACAGGGCAATGGTATAGAGCTCATAGACCTCGGCCGCTTCCTCCAGCACCGCCTGACGGCCCCGGACGGTCGCCGCGGGATCGGGAAGGGGCTCTCCGGCCTCATCCACGCCGGTCATGACGGTCTCCAGTCCGTGGTCATTGGCAATCGTCATCATGCGGTCCGCCAGCATATGGATGTTGGCTTCCACGGTCTTCGCCGACTGCCGGGCCATGGGCTGGAGGCTGTCCAAAAGGATGTTGTTGGCGAGTGACTGAAGGGAAAAAGCCATAATGATGCAGCAAATAACCACCAGAATCAGGATATTCAAGGTGATATTCCTCAAAATCCTGCGATTCAGACTTTGTCTGATCTCCCGGTTGGCAGGGGAGTCCGTTTGCTTTCCTGTCACGTTTTGTCGCTCCTTTTCTGATCATTTTTGTCAATAAGCAACACAACAAAAGCCCATCGCACTTCTGTTCCGGGGAAATCGTTTTCCCACAGAACCGGCAGACGATTGACTTCGCAGAGCAGTATACCACAGATCCCCAATAAAGGGAAGTATTTTTTGCGCTTTTTTATTTGATCCGCCATGTATTATTTCCGAATTAAAAACGCAGTAAGCCGCGCCGCCGCCGGGTCGAAGCATAAGCAGCTGGTCTCCCCAAAAACAGTCCCGCAAGCCAGCAGTGCCCCGTCCCGCTGCCAGACAATCCTTTGGATCGAAGTCTCCAAACCGTCCCAGTCCGGGAGGCTGTATACCCTGCCTTGGCTGACAGAGAACTCCCCGGGCGTCTCCGTCAGCGCCATCGCCTCCCCCGGAGCCGTCAAATCCCACAAAATTTCCACAGATTTTCTCCGGCAGATGCTTGCATTTCCACAGATTTTCTGGTATGATAGGGTTACAGATTTTAGAGCATGACAGCTGGAACGGAGTGCCGCGCGCACGGGCTGACACCTGTCATCGCTCCCGGTCAGACAGGTGTTTCAAGCCGCAGACAGCTTGAGGCGCCTGTTCTTTTGTAGAACTGAATTTAGAGGAGGGATTTCCCATGATCCTGCTGGCAAACGGCAAGCTCATCACCCGAAACCCGGAGGGCCCCGGCTATCTCCCGGACGGCGGCGTGGTCACCGACGGCGGGAAGATCGTCGAGGTGGGCGGGACCGCCGCCCTGAAGGCAAAGTATCCCCAGGCGGAGTTTGTGGACGCCAAAGGCGGCGTAATTATGCCGGGGCTCATCAACGCCCATACCCACATCTACTCCGCCCTGGCCCGGGGTCTCTCCATTGACGGCTACGCCCCCACCAACTTCTACGAGGTGCTGGACGGCCAGTGGTGGAATATCGACCGCCACCTGGACCTGGCGGCCACCCGGGCCAGCGCCCAGGCCCTGGTGATCGACTCCATCAAGCAGGGCGTCACCACCATCTTTGACCACCACGCCTCCTTCGGCGAGATCCCCGGCTCCCTGATGGAGATCGCTCAGGTGACAGCGGACTTCGGGCTCCGGGCCTGCCTGTGCTATGAGGTCAGCGACCGGGACGGAGAGGAGAAGGCCCTCCAGTCCATCCAGGAGAACAAGGACTTCATTGACTTCTGCCAGCGAACCCCCAGCGAGATGCTGCGGGCCATGTTCGGCGGCCACGCCCTGTTTACGATCTCCGACAGAACCTTTGACCGAATGGCAGAGGCCAACGGCGGCCGGGTGGGCTACCATATCCACGTGTCCGAGGGTATGAACGACGTGTACGACAGCCTCCAAAACTACGGCCGCCGGCCCGTCCAGCGGCTCCAGGACCACGGGATTCTGGGCCCCAGGACCATCCTGGGCCACTGCATCCACGTGAACACGGCGGAGATGGACCTCATCCGCGCCACGGACACCATGTGCGTCAACAACCCGGAGAGCAACATGGGCAACGCCGTGGGCTGCTCCCCGGTGCTCCAGCTCTTCCAAAAGGGCATCCTGGTGGGCCTGGGCACCGACGCCTACACCAACGACATGCTGGAGAGCGTCAAGGCGGCCCTGGCCATCCAGCGGCACAACGCCTGCCTGCCCGGCGTGGGCTGGCGCGAGGCGACGGAGATGCTCTTCAAAAACAACGCCGAGATGGCCGCCCGGTGCGGCTTTCCGGAGCTGGGAGTCCTGCGCCCCGGCGCGGCGGCGGATGTGATCGTTATGGACTATAAGCCCTTCACCCCCTTCAGCGATGCCAACATCGACGGCCACATGCTCTTCGGCATGACGGGCCGCCAGTGCCAGACCACCATGGTCAACGGCAAACTCCTGATGAAGGACCGCCAGCTGACCGGGATCGACGAGGAGTCCGTCAACGCCGAAATTCTCCAGGTCTCCAAGAAGCTGTGGGGGGCGCTGAATCACCGCACGTATTAAAGCGGGGACCTCGTCCCCACTTTAGAGCCTGTTTAATATCTCGACGTGTATGGATTGGCGAGTGGATTTTTTGCCCTGCAAGGCAAAAATCCGCAGGCATCCTGACGGATGGCAAGGA
>JAAWIL010000031.1 GCA_022796315.1 Oscillibacter sp.
AAAATCCTTGCCATCCGTCAGGATGCCTGCGGATTTTTGCCTTGCAGGGCAAAAAATCCACTCGCCAATCCATACACGTCGACATATTAAACAGGCTCTCAGGCGTTTGGAGTGCGCAAAACACAGTCAGCTGTCCCCTTGGGACAGCTGACTGCCGCTGAATACCAATCCGCAGACTCACCGGAGATACTCCGGCCCAAAGCTGTGGGGCAGAAGCTCCGGGAGGGTAAAGACCTGCTCCTCCCCGGCGGCGTTGAGGCAGATGATCTCCAGGTTCGGGGCGAACTCCCGCATCACCTGGCGGCACACGCCGCAGGGTACGCAGAAATCCTCGCTCCTCCCCGCCACCACAATGCGCAGGAAGGAGGTGTGCCCCTCCGCCACGGCGTGGAAGATGGCGTTGCGCTCGGCGCAGAGCCCGGCGGGGTAGGAGGCGTTCTCCACATTGCAGCCGGTGAACACGGCGCCGTCGGAGCACTCCAGGGCGGCTCCCACGGGAAAGTGGGAGTAGGGGACATAGGCCCGGTCCAGCATGGCGGTGGCCGCCGCCTTCAATTCCTCTCGGGTCATGGGGGTTCCTCCTTTTCAAAATCTGCGATCACAGCGTACTGCACGGAAACCGTCAGGCGACCTGCGGGTCCCTGATTCATGCGCGCTGCGTCATAATATGGGATGACCTGCGCGGCCCGCTCCTTGAAAAGCCGGCTTACGACTGCCACCGGACCTCCCGCTGGGGCCGGGACTCCAGGTCGATGACCTCCCGGGCGTCATAGAACTGCTCGTACCAGCTCAGAACCTTCTCGCTGCCCCGCAGGGTGGTGCCGTCTGGGTGGAGCCGGTCGCAGATCACCGCGGGGATATCGCTCTTGATCTTGGAGAAGGAGCTGATGCCCACGGACGCGAAGACCCGGAACCCCTGGTCATAGAGATAGCGGAAGATGGGTCCGGTCTGGTCCACGTCGTTCCCGTCGGGCCGGGCGCCGTGGGGGTAGTAGAGAATCGGCGTGGCTCCCACCAGGGACCCCACCTCGTCCAGCCAGCGCTCCGTGTCCGCCTTCACGGTGTCCAGAGACTTCTTGGCCAGGTTGATGTGGCCCCAGGTGTGGCTGCCGAAGGTCCAGCCGGTGCGCTTGAGCTCCTCCACAATGGGCTTCACCGCCTCCCGCTCCTTCTGGCGGTTGGCCTCCTTGGTCTCGTCCCAGGACTTGGTGTCCGTGGCGGTGCGGTAGCCGAGGATGCCCTCGTAGCCCGTCAGGCTCAGGCTGCCCTTGGCCCCGAAGGGGGAGAAATCCGGGTGCTCCTCCACGAATTTGTCCAGAATCGTGATGGCGTCCAGATCCCGGGAGACGACCTCGTTGCCCTGGGGGTCCAGGCCCCAGGACCAGAGCTTGCCGTCCTCCCCGATGATGAGCTTGTAAGTAAAGCCGTTTTCCAGCATGTAGGGATAATAGTTGGTATCGTCGTAGGAGAAGATCAGGGGCTTCTTCCCCTCGGGGAGGTAGAGGGTGTTGCGGACCATCTTGGGCTGGCCGTCCTCGCCGGTGGTCTCGCTCCACACGTCGTTGATGTCCACCAGGACATATCCCCTGTCGTAGACGCTCTGGAGGATCTTGTTGTACTCGCCCACGGTGACCATGTAGTCGTCGATGCCGTCGCTCTGGGCGTCTCCGTCAAAGGCCAGCTCGGGGTAGGCCACCACCGGGTGGAAGAACAGATGCTCCACGATGCCGTCCCAGGCGGCGTAGGTCACCCCGTCCCGGCTGCCGCCCTCCGGCATGACCTTGGGGTCCAGGATCTCATAGGCCGCCGGTTCCGCTTCCCCCGGCTCCTCCGATTCCGAGGGCTGGGTCTCCTCCTCGGGAGGGGCGGAGGGCTCCTGGCCGTCCGGCGGCGCTGGCTGGGGCTGGCCGCAGGCGGTCAGGGAGAGGAGCAGAAGCAGGGTGAGAAAAAACGAGAGCGCACGGTGCATGAAAAACAGTCCTTCCTGTCGAAAATTGTCATCGGACCCAGTATAGCAAACATTCGGTAAAAAAGGAACAACAAAAAGATGACAAATCAATGACAGGTCCAAAAGCAGAGCGCGGCAATGCCGCGCCCCCAGGCTGTCGAAAAAGCATTTTCGACAGCCTGAGCAAGTTTTCAGAACTTTAAAAAAGTTCTGAAAACTTATTGAAATGGCGCGGGAAACCCTTCCTGGGTTTCCCGCACACACCCTTCCTTCCCGTCGAAGTAGCTTTCCTGTTTTTCGACACTCTGAGGGCGCGGCAATGCCGCGCCCCGCTCCTGGGTTACCGCTTGTTTCCCGGCTTGAACACCAGGGCCATCAGTACGCCGAAGACCACAGCGGCGGCGATGCCCCCCGCCGTGGCGGAGAGCCCCCCGGTGAATACCCCCAGCCAGCCCTTCAGGGCCACGGCCTCCTTCACCCCCTGGGCCAGGGAGTGGCCGAAGCCCGTCAGGGGGACGGTGGCCCCCGCGCCGCCCCAGTCGGCAAGGGGCTGGTACAGCCCCAGGGCGCTGAGGAGCACGCCGGCCACCACGTAGCCGGTCAGAATCCGGGCGGGGGTCAGCCGGGTCTTGTCGATGAAGAGCTGACCGATGGCGCAGAGCGCCCCGCCGCAGAGAAATGCGTTCAAATAGTCCATAGATGTGCCTCCTTTCACTTGTGCGCGGACAGCCGCACCAGGTGGCAGATGCCCGGCACCGACTCCCCCTGGAAGCTGGAGGTGGGGGAGAGCAGGGCCCCCGTGGGGGCGAAGAGGATGTCCTTCCACGTTCCCCGCCGCAGCTCCGTCAGGAGGTAGCCGTTGAGCACCGACGCCGAGCACCCGCAGCCGGAGGCCCCGGCGTGCATGTCCTGCTTCTCCCGGTCGTAGAGGAGCATCCCGCAGTCCTGGAAGTGACTGCCCAGGTCGATGCCGTCCTTGGCGAAGAAGTCCCGGACAATGGCGTGGCCCAGCTCCCCCAGGTCGCCGGTGATGATGAGATCGTAGTCCCTGGGGCCGGTTTTGGTGTCCCGGAAGAAGGCGGAGAGGGTGTCGTAGGCGGCGGGGGCCATGGCGGCGCCCATGTTGTTGGCGTCGGTGATCCCCCGGTCCACGATCTTGCCGCAGGTGACATGGGTGACGTAGGGCCCCTCCCCCTCGGCGGTGAGCACCGTGCAGCCGGCGGCGGTGGCGGTCCACTGGGCCGTGGGGGGCCGCTGGCTGCCGTAGGGCACCGGCATCCGGTACTGCCGCTCGGCGGTGCAGAAGTGGGAGCTGGTGAGGGCGGCGCAGGTCTTGGCGAAGCCGCCGTCAATCAGCATCGCCGCCAGGGACAGGGATTCCCCCATGGTGGAACAGGCCCCGTAGAGCCCGTAGAAGGGGATGCCAAAGGGCCGCAGGCTGAAGGAGGACCCGATGCACTGATTCAGCAGGTCCCCGGCCAGGACGTAGTCGATGTCGCCGGGCTTCAGCCGGGCCTGGTCCAGCGCCCGCTGGAGGACCTTCTTCTGCATGGCGGACTCCGCTTTTTCCCAGGTCTTTTCCCCGAAGAAGGAGTCCTCGCACAGCTCGTCAAAGTAGGTGGCCAGAGGCCCCTCCTTCTCAAATTTTCCGCCGATGTTGGCAAACGAGCACACAGAGGGCGGGTGCGCCAGGGCCAGGGTGCGCTTGCCAATCCGTTTATCGTTCAAAGAAAACCACCTCATTTTGATGGATTTTCCATAGGATGTCCGGAAAGGGGGGAAATTATGAGGGGGCTTCCGGTATTTTTGGAGATTTCCGCGGCAACAGGGTGTCCCGTGGGTATAGTAGGGGCCGGCGCCCTCGCCGGCCCGTTTCTCCGCAAGATCCGGAGTTTCTTTAGAACACCAGGGCCGGTAGGGCCCGGCCCCCTGGCCGGGCCAAGCCCTCCACCACCAGGTTTGGCGGTCAGCGGTTTTTCCTCCCCACAGGGCACGTTCGTGGATGGGAGAGCCCCTCAGTCTGGCCTGGGGCCAGCCAGCTCCCCCCGAGGGGGGAGCCAAGCGGGGTGCGCCGTTTCTTCGATGCCGCTGGAGCTTCCGGGGGATGGGCGGCCCAGGGGTGCCGCCCCTACGGTCCTTCTGCAGCGCCTGCGTATCTGGCTTGATACCCGATATAGACAGTATTGCCTATAACACTTTCTTTCCGGCTTGGTGTATGATGATGGCAGGAGGTGAAAAATGGAACGATTTCCCCAGAATTCCAGAAAGCCGGTAGGGGCGGCTATTAGCCGCCCGTCCTTCCGCGACCTCCGGACTTCCCTGTAGGGGCCGCCGCCCTCGGCGGCCCGTCTCCCCGCAACCTTCGACTCTCCCTGGGACGGCAGGCTCCGTAGGGCCCGGACCCCTGGCCGGGCCAACCCCTCCCCCGATAGGACTGGCGGTCAGCGTTTCCCCCCTCACGGCAGACCGGAGCTTCCTCTGGACGGGCGGCAGGTTGCCGCCCCTACAGGGCATCATCTCCTCACAGGACGCCCCGTGGACGGGGGAACCCCCTCAGTCTGGCCTGCGGCCAGCCAGCTCCCCCCTTGAGGGGAGCCAAGCGAGGGTGCGCCGGTTCTTCGATGCCGCTGGAGCTTCCGGGGGATGGGCGGCCCAGGGGTGCCGCCCCTACATAAACTCTCCGAATCGGACATTCCCCAATCAGGTATAAGACCGCTCCACCCGGGGCACCGCGTAGTAGCTCCCGTCCAGCGCCCGGACCGCCGCCCGGATCTTCTCCTCCACCTGCTGGTCCGTCAGCCGGAAGTGATGGGGCACCACCACGTCGAAAATCACATTCGTGTGGGTGGGCCCCGTCACCATCCGGAAGTCATGGATGCTGATTTCATCATCAATGCACCGCACCAGCTCTGCCACCCGCCGCCGGGTGTCGGCGGTCACGCCGTCGTCGGTGGCGATGGGGTCCATGTGGATCACCGCCTCACAGCCCAGCTGCTCCCGCAGGGCCCGCTCCACGTTGTCAATCTCGTCGTGGAGCGCCAGCACGTCCTGGGAGGCGGAGACCTCCGCGTGGAGGGAGAGCATCCGGCGGCCGGGGCCGTAGTCGTGGACAATCAGGTCGTGGATGCCCACGATCCCCGGAGAGGCCAGCACCAGATCCCGGATCTGCTGGACAAATTCCGCCGTGGGCGGCGTGCCCAGCAGGGGGTCAATGGTCTCCCGGGCCGACTGGATGCCGGACCAGAGGATGAAGGCCGCCACCAGCAGCCCCGCCCAGCCGTCAATCGCCGCGCCGGAGACCTGCCCGATCCAGGTGGCCGCCAGCACGGCGGCGGTGGCCGCGCTGTCGCTGAGGGAGTCGGCGGCGGTGGCCAGCATGGCGGGGGAGTTCAGCTTCCTGCCCAGGCGGCGGTTATAAAAGGTCATGTACAGCTTCACCGCGATGGAGGCGCAGAGAATCCCGGAGACCAGAGCCCCGGACTCCACGGGGACGGGGTGAAGCACCTTCTCCAGGGAGGACTGCCCCAGCTCGAAGCCCATCAGCAGGATCAGCATGGAGACGGCCAGGCCGGAGAGGTACTCAATCCGCCCGTGGCCGAAGGGGTGGTGGACGTCCGGCTTCTGCCCCGCCAGGTGGAACCCCAGCAGCGTCACAAAGGAGCTGCCGGCGTCGGAGAGGTTGTTGAAGGCGTCGGCAGTGATGGCGATGGAGCCGGAGAGCCTGCCCGCCAGGAATTTTCCAAGAAACAGCAGCACGTTGAGGCAGATGCCCGCCGCGCCGCAGAGGACTCCGTAGTTCCGCCGGAGGGCGGCGGGGTCCTGGTGTTCCGGCTTGAGAAACAGCCGGGCCAATAGAGTAATCAAAACGCGGAAGCCTCCTGAAAAGAAACGTTGGAGTTTAGCCAAGCCCCCCGTCAGACCGGGGGCTGCCCTGGAATCACCAGGGACATATGACAGCACAGGTCGTCCAGGTCCCGGTCCACGGCGGCGGGCACCCGGAGCTTGGCGCCGCAGCGGTGGCAGATGAGATCCACGGCGGAACGCCGGACCTCCATGCCGTACTGTTCGGAGCCGCAGGCGCAGGTGATCCCGCCGGGCCGGGCGGCAATGTCCCGCAGCTCCGAGAGGACCTCATACATGATGATTTCGTTGACAAAGGCCGCCGGGGCCTCCTCGCTCTGCCGCTTCTCCCGCTCCGCCAGGATGGCCAGCTCCCCCAGGTTCCGCTCCACCGTGCCCTCGGGGCCGATGAAGCAGGAGAACTGCCCGGTCCGGGCGCAGGCCAGGGCCGTGGCCCCCTCCAGCATCCGCTCCGGGGGACAGACGGCGGTGTGGGTCTCCCCGCACAGCCCGCAGGGGACGGTGAGATGGTAGCGCTCCCCGTCGAAGGTCACCCGCAGGGCGCTCCCGCCGCAGGCGCAGGCGGCCTCGGCGTTGGAGGCCTCCAGGGCAAAGACGGACCGCGCGGCCATGACGGGCTTGCCGCACTGGGGACAGAGATAACCGAACGTCCGCATTTCCTCACGCATATGCAAATACCTCGCTGAATATTCATGTCTTTGATCGTTTGTGTTGTTGGGGGTCCTTCCGTGATGCTGCCAAAGTGCGGCCTAATGCCGGGTTGGGTCCTCGGAGCGGCCCACCAGGTAGTCCAGGGACACGTCGAAATAGTCGGCAAGAGCGATGAGCTTTTGGAACGAAGGCTCACGCGCTCCATACTCGTATCTCTGATAACCCAGCATGGACATGGAAACCCCTTCATAAACTTGTTTTTGCGTTAAATTTCTGGATTTTCTTAGTTCTACAAGCCGCTGTGAAAAGGACATCACACCACCTCCAAAAAGGGTTGAAAAAAGCATTGGAACTTCCGAACGGTAGTGCTATTATATCACCAGAGCATTACCAGACGGTAGTGTTCCATCTGAGCTGTGGGCCAGCCGCCACCGCAGTCCGGAGTACCGCCGCTGGCGGCGGTCGTTGGCGGCCATGGTCCGGATGGCGGCGTCGTCGCCCACCACCACCAGCAGCTCCCGGGCGCGGGTCAGGGCGGTGTACAGCACGCCCCGCACCATCAGAGACGGCGCCGAGGGCAGGGCCGCCAGCACCACGCAGCGGTACTCGCTGCCCTGGGCCTTGTGGATGGTCTGGGCGTAGGCCAGGTCCACCTCGCTGAGCATCTCGGCGGTGTAGGCGGCCCGGCGGCCGTCGAAGTCCAGCTCCAGCCACTGGCCGGCGGGGTCAATCCGGACGATCCGGCCCACGTCGCCGTTGAACATCCCGGTTCCCGCCTCGCCGGTATCCCTGGTCCAGAGGACGTCGTAGTCGTTCCTGGTCTGCATGATCCGGTCGCCCTCCCGGAAGAGCCGCTCTCCCCAGAGGAGCTCCCGCTTGTCCTCCGCCTGGGGGTTCAGGGCCTCCTGGAGGAGGCGGTTCAGGTTCACCGTGCCGGCGGGGCCCTTCCGGGTGGGCGTCAGCACCTGAATCTGGTGGGTGGGGATGTGCATGTTCTCCGGCAGCCGCTGGCGGCACAGCTCCACCACTGTGGACACCGCCCGCTGGGGGTCCCGGCGGCAGAGAAAGAAGAAATCCCCCTGGTCATTGGTGAGCCCCAGAGGCTGGCCCTGGTTCACCGCGTGGGCGTTGCGGATGATGGCGGACTGCTCCGCCTGGCGGAAGACCTCCCGCAGGAAGACCGTCTCAATCCGGCCGCTGCGGATCAGGTCGGAGAACACGTTCCCCGCCCCCACGGAGGGCAGCTGATCCGCGTCCCCCACCAGCACCAGCCGGGTCCCGGGCCGCAGGGCCCGCAGCAGGGCGGAGAAGAGAGTCAGGTCCACCATGCTCATCTCGTCCACAATCACCGCGTCCGCCTCCAGGGGCTCCTTCTCCGAGCGCTGGAAGGTCACCGCGCCGTCCTTCCAGGTCTGGCCCAGGAGGCGGTGAACGGTCTGGGCCTCCATGCCCGTCAGTTCACTCATGCGCTTGGCGGCCCGGCCGGTGGGAGCGGCCAGCACGATGTCCAGCCCCATTTTCCGGAACAGCGCCACAATGCCCCGCACCGTGGTGGTCTTGCCGGTGCCGGGGCCGCCGGTGAGGATCAGGACGCCCCGTTCCGCGGCGCTCCGCACGGCCTGGCGCTGCTGGGGGGCATAGGTGATGCCGGTCTCCTCCTCAATCTCCCGGAGGACCCGGTCCGCCTGGCGGATTTCGTCGGCCTCCGCTTGCAGCAGCAGGTTCAGGCGCTGGCAGGCGGACACCTCCGACGCCCACAGCCGCCGCAGGTAGCAGGCCTCCACCCCGGCGGCGGGCTCGCAGACCACCTCCCCCTGGGCCGTCAGGGCGTCCAGGGCCTCTTCGACCAGGGCCGGATCACAGTCCAGCAGCTGGCAGGTGGCGGCGATGAGCTTCTCCCGGGGGAGGAAGACGTGGCCGTTCTGCTCGTTGTGGCTCAGTTCAAAGGTCACCGCCGCCTGGAGCCGCTGGCTGCTGCCGGCGGCCACGCCCATGCTCATGGCGATCCCGTCGGTGACGGAGAAGGCCACGCCGCAGGCGTCCGTGGAGAGGAGGTAGGGGTTTTCCCGGATCATCTCCAGGGCGGCGTCGCCGTACAGCCGCCGCAGGAGCATGGCCAGCACCGGCGGCAGCTGGTAGCGGGCCAGGAACTCCATCAGCCGCCGCAGGCCCATGTGCTGGCGGAATCCCAGGGCGATCTCCTGGGCCTTCTTGGCGGTGATGCCCTTCAGAAGGCTCAGCCGCTCCGGCTCCCGCTCCAGGATCTCCAGGGTCTCGGGGCCGAAGCGGTCCACGATCCGCCGGGCGGTGGCGGGGCCCACGCCCTTGCAGATGCCGGAGGAGAGGTAGCTGAAGATCTCCTCCTCGTCCTCCGGCAGGGACCGCTCCAGCTCCACGGCCCGGAGCTGCTGGCCGTGCTGGGGGTGGGTCTCCCACACGCCGCTGACCGCCAGGTGTTCCCCCGGCGCGGCGCAGGGGATACATCCCACCACGGTGATGACCTCGCCCTCCAGGGTCAGGAGGCGGAGGATCGTATAGCCGTTCTCGGCGTTTTGGAAGATGACACTATGTACGGTGCCCTCCCAGGCGGACAGCTCTTCCATGGTGTGCCTCGCTTCTTTCGTGTGTTCAGGTCAGGGAGAAGTCCTTGCTTTGGACCAGCTCCGCGTGCTGTTCCCGGTCCGCCAGGTACTGTGCCAGGACCCGGGCGTCTTGGGTGAGGCCGCAGTCGGCCAGGATGAGTTTGGACCCCGGCAGCTGGCCCTGGACCCGCCGCAGCTCCCGGACGTCGGCCTCCATGGCCAGGGCCTCGCCCCGGAGGGGGAGGATCAGGAGGAGGTCCGGAATCACCGGACGGGCGGAGCGGAGGAGCCCTCCCACCAGGAGCCAGACCACCGTGGTGAGTCCTACGGCGGAGAGGAATGCGATGCAGGCGTCTTGAAGTAGCATGATTATCACCTCAAAACAGCCTATGCAGGGGGGCTTGGGTTTGTCAGTCTTCCGACTGACGGAGGGGGCAGCTATGAAGATAGCTGGTGCTTTGCACCCCCCATTTTCTTTTTGGTCTTGCCAAAAAGAAAACGGGCCGTGCACGGTCCAAAAGAAAAAACGCTTGGGCGAGAACTTGGCCGTGCGGCCAAGTTTCGCCATGTGCGGGAGTTGTCCCCGCCCGGTTTGGGTGCAGACTTGCCAGCCCCTGCCGGCGCGCGCCGGACCGGGTTCCTTGTAGGAGTTTTTCCCCGCGTGAAGAGACTGCCGACAGAGGCTGTTGGGAGGTCAACGGACGGTCCCTGCTTCTCTTTCCGCGCTTCCGCGCTGGCTGGGCGCTCCCGGAACCTCCGGTCTTCCATGGACCGCGCCCCGTAGGGCCCGGACCCCTGGCCGGGCCATCCCTCCGCGGCCTCCAGGCTCCCCTAAGGGGGGCTGTAGGGGCGGCTATCAGCCGCCCGTCTTCCCACGACATCCGGATCTCCCATAGGACGGGCGATTGGTAATCGCCCCTACCGGGCGGAGAGGGCTTCCCCCCGCAACCACCAACCCTCCGTGAACCGCACCCCATAGGGCCCGGACCCCTGGCCGGGCCATTCCCCCCGCAGCCTCCAGGCTCCCCTAAGGGGGGGGCTGTAGGGGCGGCT
Source organism: Oscillibacter sp. (assembly GCA_022796315.1). GTDB lineage: Bacteria > Bacillota > Clostridia > Oscillospirales > Oscillospiraceae > Oscillibacter. The sequence continues at coordinate 10,096 of JAAWIL010000031.1, forward strand.
ATCAGCCGCCCGTCTTCCCACGACATCCGGATCTCCCATAGGACGGGCGATTGGTAATCGCCCCTACCAGGCGGAGAGGGCTTCCCCCCGCAACCACCAACCCTCCGTGAACCGCACCCCGTAGGGCCCGGACCCCTGGCCGGGCCATTCCCCCCGCAGCCTCCAGGCTTCCCCTGAGGGGGGCTGTAGGGGCGGCTATCAGCCGCCCGTCTTCCCACGACATCCGGATTTCCCATAGGACGGGCGATTGGTAATCGCCCCTACCGGGCGGAGAGGGCTTCCCCCCGCAACCACCAACCCTCCGTGGACCGCACCCCGTAGGGCCCGGACCCCTGGCCGGGCCATCCCTCCGCAGCCTCCAGCCGCGAAATTCCTCCTACCGCTCCTCCGTCCGCCCAATCAGGTAATCTACGGAGACGCCGAAATGGTCCGCCAGCTTCCAGGCAATCTCAAGGCCGGGCAGGTTTACATTACCTTCCAACTTCTGGTAATACTGTTCCACGATCCCCACAGCAGTAGCAACTTGCACCTGGGTTTCGGATGTTTCCTTCCGCAGTTCTTTCAATCTCTTACTAACTATAATTTCCATAAATACCTCTTGACACAAACGATTGTTTATGCTACGATCATGATACACCAACAAAGTGATGTGTTCAAGAAAGGAGACGCTGCCATGTCCGACTTCATGAAATGGCTCTACGCCCACTATATCAGGCCGGAGCTGGAGGCCGCGCCGCAGGGGGAGTATAGGGCCTATCTCTCCGCTGTATGGATGCAGACGATGTCCCGGGAGCAGGAGGACTACGAAAAAGCCGCGGAGTTCATCGCCCTCCACGCCTTCCTCCTGGGCGTCCGCACCGGCAGGGGCCTGTCGGACTCCCTCCGGGCTTAACGGGTGATCCCCAGCTCCGTCAGGATGGCCTCCTCCCGCTCCCGCATCTGCGCCTTCATCGGGCCCTCGTCCATATGGTCATACCCCAGCAGGTGGAGCACCGAGTGGACCGTCAGATAGGCCAGCTCCCGGCGGTTGGAGTGGCCGTACTCCTTGGCCTGGGCCGCCGCGTGCTCCAAGGAGAGCACCATGTCCCCCAGGGGCACCAGCCCGGTGCCGGGGTCCGCATCCTCCGGCCCCGGCAGCTCCCCCGGCCGGAGAGCAAAGGCGGGGAAGCTCAGCACGTCTGTGGCGCGGTCCACCCGCCGCGTCTCCCGGTTCAGGGCGTGGATCTCCGTGTCATTGGTGACGAGGACGTTCACTTCACAGGGGAAGTCCACCCCCTGGGCGGCCAGGGCCGTGCGGATGACCTTGCGGAGGAAGGCCCTTTGGCTGTCGCCGACGCCGGGGACGCTGGCGGTGACGGGAATGTAGTGGCGCTTCATCTCCGTTTCCCTCCGTCCTTCCGGTCCCTGCGGGTCTCGTAGTTCTCGTAGGCCTCCACGATCCGCTGGACCATCACGTGGCGCACCACGTCGGCGTTGGTCAGCTGGCAGATGCCGATGCCCTCCACGTTTTTCAGGACCCGCATGGCCTCCTTCAGGCCGGAGGACTTGTCCGCCGGCAGGTCGATCTGGGTCACGTCGCCGGTGATGACGATCTTGGACCCAAAGCCCAGGCGGGTCAGGAACATTTTCATCTGCTCCCGGCTGGTGTTCTGGGCCTCGTCCAGGATGATGAAGCTGTCGTCCAGGGTCCGGCCCCGCATATAGGCCAGGGGGGCCACCTCGATGTTGCCCCGTTCCAGGTATTTTTGGTACGTCTCCGCCCCCAGCATGTCAAAGAGGGCGTCGTACAGGGGGCGCAGGTAGGGGTCCACCTTGCTCTGCAGGTCGCCGGGGAGGAAGCCCAGGCGCTCTCCGGCCTCCACGGCGGGGCGGGTGAGGATGATGCGGTTCACCTGCTTGTCCCGGAAGGCCTGGACGGCGGCAGCTACGGCCAGGTAGGTCTTGCCGGTGCCGGCGGGGCCCACGCCGATGGTGACGGTGTTGGAGAGCACGGACTGGATATACTCCTTCTGCCCGATGGTCTTGGGCTTGACGGGCCGGCCCTTGGCGGAGATGCACAGCACATCTCCCGCCAGCTCGGCGATCTGCTGCTCCTTCCCGGCCCGGACCAGGCTCACCACATAGCGCACATTCTGCTCCCCGATGGTCTCCCCCCGGGAGGAGAGGGTCAGCAGGGCCTGGATGGCCTTGCAGACCAGCATGGTGTCCTCCGGCTCCCCGGAGACCCGCAGTTCCCCCTCCCGGTTCACCACCGTCACGGAGAACTCCTGCTCCAGAAGGCGGATGTTCTCGTCGAAGGACCCGAAGATGTTCACGGCCTGTTCCAGCCGCTCGATGCTGATTCTCTGCTCCAAATACGTCACTCCTAAGTTCGCCGGGCCTGTGCCCGGTTCTTTTGTGTTGTCCGGCCGGTTCCCGGCCCGGCGGGGATCATGGGCTCTCCCCGGTCAGGATGGGGACGGTCTCGGCGATTTCCTCCCGGCACTCCGCCGTCAGCGTCACCGCCAGCGCGTCCCCCTGCTGCCGGGAGGTACACAGGGTGGAGCTGACAACGCCGTAGGGGGCCACCATGGCCTCCAGCTGCCGCGTTAGGATTTCCTCCCCGTACCGCTCCGCCCAGGCGGGGTCCAGGGCGGCGGGGGAGGTCTCGTAGAAGCGGAAGGTCTCCGTCACCCAGGTCACCGGCAGGGGCACGCCCAATAGGGACCAGGGGGTTCTTTTGGTTATTTTATCATATTCTGCCCCTTCAATGCTACTGTTTGAGAAGATTTTTACCCGGTGTTTTCCAAAGACCAGGGAGACCTTGGTCCGTGCCCGGCCGGTGTAGTTCTTTTTGGAGACCTTCAGGGGAATCTCTGTGGTGAGGGTGTACCGGGTCCGGGCGGTGACGCTGCCCATGCCCGCCAGCGTCCGGGCGCCGAAGGTGTCGGTGTCCTCCACGCCGGAGATCAGGAGCTGTCCCTCCGTCACGCCGGAGCCCGGGAGCACGGCGGCCCGGCCGTTCCAGTCCCGGATCTCCAGCACCTGGCCCGCCCGGCGGGCCACCACGTTGGCGGGGGTCTGCTGGTCCAGCAGCGGCGGCGGGACCACGCGCTCCCGCACCTGGACGCTGGCCCGGCAGCCGGAGACGTTGACGGCGATCCAGCTGAGCTCCGGGATGTCCAAAAGCACCCGGTTGCGGATGTCCTCCCCGTTCAGGGAGAGGCCGAAGGACCCGATCCGGACCCCGGCGTCCTCCAGGGCCCGGAGGATCTGCTCCTCCGGCACGGTCTCATTGCCCTCAATTTGGAAGTCCCAGATGAAGAAGGACCCCAGAAACAGCGCCAGCCCTCCGCCCACCAGGCCCGCCAGCAGCGCCTGGCGGCTGCGGAACCGGGAGAGGAAGAAGGGCGCGCCCTCCCGCCCCACCACGGTCAGGGTGCAGTGGAGAGTCTCCGCCGCCCGGCTCAGGGCGGCATAGTCCCGGCGGTTCATGCGGCAGGTGAAGGACGCCGCGTTCTCCCACTCCAGGTCCCAAAAGGACAGATCCCTGGCCCCGCAGAGGTTCAGCACCCGCTCCGGGAAGGCGCACTCCACCCGGACCCGGACCTGGCCCCGCAGGCGGTTCAGCAGTCCGGACATCATCGGCGCACCTCCACCCAGGACACGGTGTCAATGACTCCGCCCACCCGCAGCTCCTCCGGCGTCATGGCCAGCAGAGTCAGCCGCGCCCCGGTGATCCGCAGGACCCCGGCGGAGGTGTTGGCGTCAATCCGGGTGTCGCTGTAGGACAGCAGGCCCGTGTGGTGCTCCAGGTACAGCTGGCGGCTGCCGACCATCTCCAGCCGGGGCAGGCCCGCCACCACGTCCGCCGGCAGGTCGAACAGCTCCGCCACGCTGTCCAGCACGCCGCCGCGCTCCTTTCGGTTCCGTTCCATCTTCTCACCTCGCCACAAGGCTATAGTTGCCACAGTTGAAAAGAGGCAAATCCTTCTTTTCAACCCTGGGGCGCATCAGCGGCCCAGGGGCCGTGAAACGGCCTGACGGTGGACTTCATAGGCAAAACACGGCGCATGTTATGTGCCGTGGGCTTTGCCCGCCATGAACATCGGGGTTTCGATGTTCATGTGGTTTGACTATATGCGGCAAAGGAGGCAAACTTTCCTGCTCCGCCGCATAGACTTCCACCGGTGATGTGTATGAAAAGACGGGTGCGGGCGGATCTCTGCCTGGTGCTCTGCGGCGTGCTGGTGTGGTTTTTGGCGGATGCCGTCCGGGTGCGGGCCGCGGCCTCGGCGGCTCTGGCCCTCTGCGCAAAATCGGTGATTCCGGCGCTGTTCCCCTTCCTGGCGGTGTCGGGCCTGCTGCTGTCCCTGGGGTTCGGGGAGTGGGTTTCCCCACGCCTCGCGGGGTTGATGGCCCTCTACCGCCTGCCGGGGCCCGCCGGCAGCGCCCTGCTGCTGGGGCTGGTGGGGGGCTATCCCATCGGCGCCCGGACGGCGGGGGACCTCTACCGGGCGGGCCTGCTGACGGAGGACGAGGCGGTGCGCCTGCTGGCCTTCTGCAACAACTCCAATCCGGTCTTCCTGGTCAGCGTTCTGGGCGGCGGGGTCTTCGGCAGCACCCGTGCCGGGCTGTGGCTGTGGCTGATCCACGTGCTCTCCGCCCTGCTGACGGGCCTGTGCTTCCGGGGACCCGGAACGCCGCCCCGCCGCCGGGTTCCCCCGCCGTCCCTCCGGCGGGAGGAGAGGAGCTTTGCCGCCGCCTTCGTCCCGGCGGTGCGGGAGGCGGCCTGGGGGATGGTGTCCATCTGCGCCTTTGTAACGCTTTTTTCTGTATTGGCAAACCCCTTGACAGCCCTTGGCGCGCCGTGGTCTACGGCCCTGACGGGAGCGCTGGAGCTCTTCTCGCTGACGCCCCTGCTGACGCCGGACCAGACCGGGTTTCTCCTGGCGGCGGGGCTCTCCGGCTGGGGCGGGGTCTCCGTGCTGTGCCAGACCGCCGCCGTGCTGGAGGACACGGGCCTGCCCCTCAGAACCTGCTGGCTGGGCAAGGCGGTCCAGGGGGTCCTGTCCGCGGCCCTGGCGGCCCTGCTGGCGGGGTACGCGCTGGGGTGAGGCGCAGGCGCGGGTTCTGGAAAAATCCCTCTCTGCCGCAAAACAGAGAGGGATTTTTTGACAAAATACGACGGGTTGTATTGGGGGCGGGAAGAGGGGAACCGCCATGGTTTCCGCCCGGACCGCGCCAGGGCGTGCTCCGTTGGGAGAGCCAGGCCGTTTCACGGCCTCCGGCGACGATATAGTCAAAACACTTGAAAATCGGTATCCGATTTTCAAGGCGGGCGAGGCCGCCGGCACATCCATGTGCCGTGTTTTGTCTATGAAGTCCACC
>JAAWIL010000032.1 GCA_022796315.1 Oscillibacter sp.
GCCGATGGCGCCGTTGAACTGGCAGCGGTAGCCGGTGTTGGTGTGCCAGCTGCCGTCGTCGGCCATCCAGCTGACCCGGAAGGAGATGGTCCGCTCCGGCTCTACCATCCGCTCCAGCAGGTTGGCCTTCTCATACTCCGGGTGCCGGTCAATCACCGGCTCCAGGGAGGTGAACACCTCCTCCACCGTCTGAACAAACTCCGGCTCCCCCGCATGCTTCGTCTTTACCTCTTCGATCACGCGCGCAAGATATGCGTTCATGGCAGTTCCTCCTTAGCTTTTCTGAATCTCTCCCCGGCCCCTCGCCGGGGAGTTCCTTCCTCTCTGCTCTGTATCTGAAAATCTCTCCACGGAAAGTCAATGGCCGAACGTTCCTCTTCCAGCCGCCCGGACCGCGCTCCGGCGGCCTTACAGCGCCTGCAGCAGCTTCGCCGTCAGCGCCGTGCGCCGGGCGATGTGGTCGATGTGGATGTACTCGTTGGGGTTGTGCAGGAACTCTCCCGACGTCCCCAGGCCGTCCAGGGTGGGCACGCCGGCATCGGCGGTAAAGTTGCCGTCGCTGCCGCCGCCAATGGGCACGCCCTTCAGCTCCAGGCCGCACTCCCGGCCCAGCTCCGCCGCCTTCCGGAACAGCGCCGGGTCCGCGATCATCACGGGCTTGTCGATCTTGCCCCGCACCTCCAGGCGGATGCCGGGCATCTGTGCCTGGAGCTCCATGATCTGCCGGTGTACCGGCTGGCAGACCTCCCGGGTGCGGTAGCGCACGTCCATGGTCAGCCGGGCCGTCTCCGGAATCATACAGGTCTCCGGCTCGCCGCCGGAGATGGCGGTGGGCGCCAGCGTCACATCCTCCAGTTCCCGGTCCCACTGCTCCAAGAACAGCAGCTGCCGGGCAATCTCCATCAGCGGACTGATGGCCAGATGGGGGTTGGACCCGGAGTGGGCCGCCTTCCCGTGGGCAATGAGATGATAGGTGCCCCGGCCAAAGCGGCTGGTCTTCACGCTGTGCAGATCGTTGATTCCCGGCTCCATCACCAGAACGTTCCGGTACTGCCGGGCCGCCTGAATGATGAGGTCGCTGGAGTGGAAGCTGCCGGTCTCCTCGTCCCCGTTGAAGAAGACGCCGATGGTCCTGTCGGGCATCAGGTTCAGCTCCTGAAGCGCCTTCACGGCAAAATACGCCATGATGATGCCGCCCTTCATATCCAGAACCCCCGGGCCGAAGGCCTTGCCGCCGTCCACCCGGAAGGGCATGGTCTCCAGGGTTCCCACGGGATACACCGTGTCATAGTGCCCCACAAACAGGACGCTTTTGGGTCCTGTTCCCAGCTCTCCGTACACATGGTCCCCGCAGGTCTCCTGAGGCAGCCGCTTCATCCGGAAGCCCAGGCCGCCGAAGAGCTCCTCCAGAAATCCAGCGCACCGGTCCGAGGCCTCCTTGTGCTCAAAGGACGGGGACTCCAGCTCCACGAACCGCCGCAGCAGCTCCAGGTACTCCGGGACCCGGGATTCCAAATAGCTTACGAGTTTGTCGTCGGACATTGTCTTTCCTCCCATTCCTTTTATGCCTGGGGCAGAATCTCCACGATATCCATCGCGTTGATGCAGGCCGCGTTGGCCTCCTCCACGTCGATGTGCATCATCGGCTCCTCCATTCCCTCGGTGAACACCACCATGCAGTCGCCGAAAATCAGCTGCCGCTCGCCGCTTACCTTGACCTGGACCATCTGTCCCTTCTCCAGGCCGTACTCCGCCGCCTGCTCCGGGGTGAAGTGGATGTGCCGCAGGGCCACCACCGCCAGCGAGTCAAAGTCGATGCTCCCTTTGGGGCCGGTCACCGTCAGCGGCGCCAGATCCGGGGAGCCGGAGATCTTCACCGGCGCTTGAATCCCCAGCACGTAGTTGTCCGCCCGCAGGATCTCCACCTGGTTGTAGTCCCGCAGAGGACCCAGCACCCGCACGCCGGAGATCTCCCCTTTGGGGCCCTTCAGGGTCACGGTCTCGTTGGCGGCGAAGATCGGGGGCGCCATGGGGCGCTTCACCGTCAGCTCGTAGCCCTTGCCGAAGAGGATGTCGCAGGCCTCCCGGTTCATATGCATATGCCGGTTCGAGATGATCACATGCACTTTGTTTTTCATGTTCTTCCCTTTCTCTCAGTCGTTGCGCTCCGTGTCGTAGTCTTTCACCGCTTCCTCGCCACGGAGCATCCGGAGAGCGCCCGCCACCAGGGCCTGCATCTCCACCGCGCCGGGCACGGTCTCCACCGGGGCGATGAACTGCACCCGCTTGGCCAGCCGCTCCGTCAGCCGCCGGGACCGGGCGATCTCGCCGGTGAGGATGATCCGGTCCACCTGGCCGTCCATCACCGTGGCCATGCCGCCGATGTCCTTGGCAATCTGGTAGATCATGGCGTCAAAATAGAAATCCGCCTTGGCGTCGCCTGCGTCAATCCGCCGCTCCACCTCCTGGACATCGCTGGTGCCCAGATAGGCCACCAGACCGCCGCCGCCCATCTGGCGCTTAAAGGCCGCGTTGTAGTCCCACTGGCCGGAGAAGCACTTTTGGGTGAAGGCCACCATGGGCAGCGCGCCGGCCCGCTCCGGGGAGAAGGCGTTGATGTGGCTGTCGATGATCTTGCCCTTGGCGTGGGCGTTGACGGTGATGCCGCCCCCCAGGTGGCAGATGATGAAGTTGTAGTCCTCATACCGCCCGCCCAGCTTTTCGGCGATCTTCCAGCCCGCCGCCTTCTCGTTCAGGGGGTGGCCGGCGCCCCGCTGGATGGGGAACTCCGGCAGGCCGGAGACCTTGGCCAGGTCGATGAAGTCGTCGGCCAGGGGGGCGTCATAGATGTACCCGGGGACCCGGAACTTCTCCATCAGTCCGATGGCGATCATCACCCCCAGGTTGGACGCGTGGGGCCAGGGGGCCCGGCTGCACTCCTCCACCATCAGGGGGGTGATGGCGTAGCCGCCGCAGTGGATCGGCCGCCCGCCGCCGCCGCGGGAGACGATGGCGTCCAGCTCCTGAATGCCGGCCTCCCGCATATACCGGTCCACCATCTCCCGCCGCATGGGCAGCTGGTCGTTGATGGTCTGATACTTGGCAATCTCCTCCGCGGGATGCACCAGCTTGGTTCCGCAGACCTCCCGCTCGTTCTCGTAGTAGGAGACCCGGGTGGAGGTGGAACCGGGGTTGATTACAAAGAGCTTAAATACCTTTTCCATGGCTCACTCCTGTCCCGCGATCAGGTCATAGCCCCGCTTCACCAGCGCCTTGTTGGACGCGGCGTATTTGGCCTTGGACCCGGTGAAGCTGTGGTCAATGTTCTCATAGACCGCCTCCAGGCTCACGGCCCGGGAGGCCGCCACATAGGCCCCCAGCAGCACCATGTTGGCGCCCCGGGGATTGCCCTCCTCCTCGGCGATGACGTCCGCCGGAACACGATATACGGTGACATCCTTCCGGCCCACCTCCCGGCGCACCATGGAGCTGTCCAGGATCAGCGTGCCGCCGGGCACCGCCTTCTCCTCAAACTTCTCCAGGGAGGGATCGTTCATAATGATGCAGTAGTCCGCCGTGGAGACCATGGCGAAGGGAATCTCCCCGTCGGAGATGACCACATTGCAGTTTGCCGTGCCGCCCCGCATCTCCGCGCCGTAGGAGGGAAGCCACGTGGCCTCCCGGCCCTCGTTCAGCGCCGCGTAGGCAATCATTTGCCCCACGCGCAGGGCGCCCTGTCCGCCGGAACCGGCTACGATGATCTTACTTCTGAACATGGCGTGCCCTCCCTTAAAAATCCTTGAAATTGCCCAGGGGATAGTAGGGGATCATCTCTGTGCGAATCCGCTCCAGCGCCTCCAGAGGCGTCTTGCCCCAGTTGGTGGGGCAGGAGGAGAGGATCTCCACCATGGAAAAGCCGTGGCCTGCCAGCTGGCACTCAAAGGCCCGCCGGATGGCTTTCTTCGCCTTGCGCACGTTGCCGGGGCTGTCCACGGAGACCCGCTCCAGGAACTTCGCTCCGTCGATGGTGGCCAGGGTCTCGCACATCCGGATGGGCTTGCCGCACAGCTCTACGTCCCGCCCATAGGGGGAGGTGGTGGTCTTCTGGCCCGGCAGGGTGGTGGGGGCCATCTGGCCGCCGGTCATGCCGTAGGTGGTGTTGTTGACGAAGATGGTGGTGAATTTCTCCCCCCGGTGGGCCGCGTGGATGATCTCCGCCGTGCCGATGGAGGCCAGGTCGCCGTCGCCCTGGTAGGTAAAGACCACCTTGTCCGGCTGCATCCGCTTGATGCCCGTGGCGTTGGCCGGGGCCCGGCCGTGGAGGGAGCAGATGGTATCCGTGGCCATAAACCAGGGCAGATACCCGCCGCAGCCCACGCAGCCCACACAGATTGTATCGCCGCCAATCCCCATCTCATCAATCACCGAGGCCACCAGCTGCACAATGATGCCGTGGGTACAGCCGGGGCAGAAGGTGAAGGGGCTGTCGTTCAGGGACTTCGGCTTTGTGTACAGAATGCTCATACGCGCTGTTCCTCCCAAACCTCTTCCGCCTTGCGAATGATATTCTCCGGCGTCAGGAAATCGCCTGCCGTGTCGCCCGCGTGGTACACCGGCCACCTGCCGGCGGCGGCAATCCGCACATCGTCGATCATCTGGCCCAGGATGTTGATCTCCGGGCAGATGATCGCCCTGCACTTCGGTCCAATCCGGTCAAAGGCCTCATAGGGGAAGGGCCACAACGTCTTGGGGCGGATGAAGCCGATCTTCATCTTGCCCGCCAGCTCCTCCGCCGCCGCGCGGCACATGCGGGCCGCGGTGCCGTAGGCCGCAAATACGAGGTCCGCGTCCTCCACGTCCGTGACCTCCACCCGGGTCTCATTCCGGACGAGGGCGGGATACAGCTCCGTCTCCGCCTCGCTCTTGGCGGCATAGTGGGCCGGGCCCACCGGGAACAGCAGCGCGGAGTTCTTCCCGCCCCGGGAGGCGCTGCCCCGCAGGGCCCAGGTCTTCTCCGGCAGATTCTGCCGCCTGGCGGGCATCTTCTCAAAGTCCACCGTGCCCATCATCTGGCCGATCATGCCGTCCGCCATCACCACCACCGGGTTGCGGTACTGGTCGGCGATGTCAAAGGCCTCATAGACCATGGACGCCGCCTCCTGCACGTCGGACGGGGCGAAGGTGACCACCTTGTAGCCGCCGTTTCCGGTCATGCGGTAGTCCTCCTGGGCTGCCTTCATGGTGCCGAAGGCGGGACCGCTGCGCATCACCACCACGATCACCGCCGGCAGCCGGGTCAGGGCCATGGCGGCCAGGGCCTCCAGCTTCAGGCAGTAGCCGGGGCCGGAGGTGCTGGTCATGATCCGTCCGCCGGCGGCGGAGGCGCCCATGACCATATTCATCGCCGCCATCTCGCTCTCCGCCTGCAAAAACAGTCCGCCCCGGGGCGGAAGCTCTCTGGCGAAATACTCCGGGATCTCACTCTGCGGTGTGATGGGATATCCGAAAAAGGCCTGGCAGCCCGCCTGGATGGCGGCCTCAGCCATTGCCTCGTTTCCCTTCATCAGAACTCTTGCCATGCCGCTCCCCCCTATTCCTCAATCTTTTCCACCGTAATCACGGCGTCCGGACACATCAGCGTACAGTTCAGACACCCCACGCACCGGGTGGTGTCCGTGATGGCGGCGGGATGAATCCCGCTCTTGTTCAGAACGCTCTTGTCGGCCACGATCAGCTTCTTGGCGCAAAAGGCCATGCAAAGCTCGCAGCCTTTACAGGCATCCTGTTTGAATGTCACTAAAAATCCCATACTCACTTGTCCTTCCCGCGGTCTTCCCCCGCGCCGTCCAGCCAGGCCGGACGCATCGCCAGGGAGATATAGAATGGTTTTCCCAGCAGTTCCAGGTGTTCCGTCTGCGGCCGCAGCCGCTCCTCAATCATGGTGCAGACCACCGGCAGGCCGCTGGCGGCCTGGACCTCCCGCACCAGGGCGTCCCCCCGCAGGATGTCCTCCGGGGAGGTATCCCGCAGCAGGTGGGTGTTGCTGATCAGGCCGTTGATCTCCAGGCGGCCGGAGCGCTGGATGGCGTCGATATACGCCAGCACGCTCTCCGCCCGGGCCGTCTGGGGCCGGTTGGCGTTGACCACCATCCACATCCGGTAGGGCCGGTTTTTCAAAAGGCCCGCGTACCGGGCCAGCGCCACAGCTCCGGCGGGGTCGCCCCCCACATCCACCAGGCTGATTCGGCCCTCCTCCGGCTCAAAGCAGGACCGCAGGGACGCCGCCAGCGCGGGGGTGTCCAGATAGTAGTCGTCCTCATAATTGCTGGAGACCACCCGGATGCCCCGGGCCCCCAGGGGTTCCTTCTGTTCCCGGATGCGGAAATAGGGGTTCACAATGTCCAGATCGGCCACCAGGACCCGCTGTCCCCGCCGCTCCAGCCACCCGGCGCAGTTGGCCGTGAATTCCGTCTTTCCGCTTCCGTAGTGGCCCACGATGATTGTGGGGCTGACAATGTCCATAAACGTTCCTCCGTCAGTCCGCAGGGTAGACGCCATCCTCGTCCGGAACTTCGTCCCCATTAAGCCCCGGCAGAAATACACAGTATGACGTCACCTGTGTAATGGCCCGAAAGAGATGCCGTTCCCCTGTCAGCGCGTAGGCAGCCCCCTTCTCCAGCCGGTGCGTCTCTCCAGAGGTCAGGTCCACAATCTCCGCAATGCCTTCCTCGATAATCACAATCTCTTTGTGATTCTTATACCAGAGAACGTGTTCCGTGTTGGCCCGGTTGATACATTTGTGTACGGAGCATCCCAACTGGTCTCGTTTCACGAAGATCCGAAAGCTCTCCCAGTGGTCCGTCTTCGCATACTGGGACTCCGGCAGATGGTTTTCCTCTCTGATAATCATGGCATACCTTCCTCTTAATCCTCGCCCAGATAGGCTTTTCTCACTTCATCGCTCTGCAGCAGGTCCGCAGAGTTTCCGGACTGTACGATGACGCCGGACTCAATGACATAGGCCCGTTTGGAGAGCTTCAGCGCCATATTGGCATTTTGTTCCACCAGCATGATGGTAACACCGCTCTCGCTGGTTCTGCGAATGGTGTCAAACACCTCCTTGACCATGGTGGGCGACAGACCCATGGAGGGCTCGTCCAGAAGTAGAATTTTAGGGTTGCTCATCAGGGAACGGCTGATGGCCAGCATCTGCTGCTCGCCTCCGCTCAGCGTTACGCCCAGCTGCTTTCTGCGCTCCTTCAGCCGGGGGAACAGCTCCATCATGCGGTCCGCCTGGGCCTTGATCTCCCGCGTATTCTTCCTGGTCAGCGCCCCGGCGAGAATGTTGTCGTAAACCGTCAGATGCCCAAAAATTCTTCTGCCCTCCGGGCATTGAATAATGCCCTTTTTCACGATGTTCTCCGGTTTCTCCGCCGTGATCTCCTCCCCGTCAAAGAGAATGCTGCCGGACCTGGCTCGGACCAAACCGGAGATCGTGTTTAGTAACGTAGACTTGCCGGCACCGTTGGAGCCAATCAGTGCGATGACGCTGCCATCCTCCACCTCCAGGCTGACGCCCTTCAAGGCGTGTACATAGCCGTAATAAACCGAAAGATCCTTCACTACTAGCATCGCTGTCTCCTTCTCCGCTCAATCCAGCTGGCCGCCCAGATAGGCGCGGATCACATCCGGATCATGCTGAATTTCCTCGGGCAGTCCCTCCGCGATCTTCCTACCGGCTTCAATACAGACAATCCGTTCGGACAGTCCCATGACTACCTTCATATTGTGCTCGATAATCAAAATTGCCATGCCCAGGGTCTGGACCTTGCGCACCAGCTCGATCATCTGAACCGCCTCCTGGGGATTCATGCCGGCGGTAGGCTCGTCCAGAAGCAGCAACTTCGGCTCATTGGCCAGCGCGCGGGCCAGCTCCAGCCGCCTCTGGTTGCCATAGCTCATATTGGACGCCCGCACACTCCAGTGGTCTTCCAGACCCATCAGCCTCAGCAGCTCCATTCCCTTCTCCCGCACCGTCTGCTCGGTTTCTCGCACTGCCTTCGTGCGAAAGGCCGAGGACAGCAGTGGGTATCGAATTTTATTCTGCATCCCAACCAGCACGTTCTCCAGGGCTGTCATATTCCCGAACAGGCGGACGTTCTGGAAGGTGCGGTTGATTCCCCGCTTGGTAATGAGATCGGAGCTCAGGCCGCTGATGGTTTCGCCCTCAAATCTGATCGTTCCCGCTGTAGGCTTGTAAATCCCGGTAATCAAATTGAACAGCGTCGTCTTTCCCGCGCCGTTGGGACCGATCACTCCGAGAATCTCGCGTTCTTCTATGTTGAACGCAATCCCAGACAGGACCTGTAATCCCCCAAAGCGAATGCCGAGATCCTGGATTTCCAGCAGGCTCATTGTGCGTCCCCCTCTCTGCTCTGCACCTTTTGGAACCGTGCCTTTATGGCCTTCCCAAAGCGGCTCGCCGGGTGTTTGTCTCCGGTGTCGCCCAGCAGTCCCTGGGGCCGCACGATCATCATAATCACCATAATCAGGCCGTACACAATTGTGCGGTAAACGCTGATGCCGCGGAAAATCTCCGGAATCAGCACGAGGATTGCCGCGCCGATAATGGAACCCGGAATGCTGCCCAATCCGCCAATAATCAGCATCTGGTAGTACAGAAGCGACTCATCCAGGTTAAACTGAGAGGGGCCGATAAAGCGGTTGTAGTGGGCCAACAGGGCCCCTGCGGCCCCTGCGAACAGCGCCGAGATGGTAAAGGCGGACACCTTGATCCACGCCACCTTCATTCCCATGGCCCTGGCCGCGGTCTCATCTTCACGGATGGCAATCACATTCCTGCCAAATTTAGAATTCACAAGGTTCTTGATGATCCAAACAGTAACGAGCAGAAGCAGCAAGAACACGAAATAGTACTGCCGGTTGCCCTTCATGGTATAACCCAGAATCTGAATCCCCGGAATTTGGGAGATTCCCATGGGGCCGTTGGTCACCTCTGCCTCATTCACCAAAACAATTCTGGTAATCTCACAGATTCCCATCGTAATAATCATCACGTAATCGCCCTTAATCCGTCCTACACAGACAAAACCGGTGAGAAAGCCGAATACCGTCGCGGCAATGACACTGATGGGAAATGTCACCAAAAAGGACATGCCATATCTGGTTGAGAGAATCGCCGTCACATAGGCCGCAACCGCCAGGTAGGCTGCATGACCCATGGCCAGCTCACCGCCATATCCACCGATCAGGTTTAAAGAGACGGTAATGACGCTGTACATAAAAATGGTAGTGACAATGCGGATCAAATAGCTGTTGTCAACCACCAGCGGAAACAGCACAACCGCAAAGGCCAAAACGCCATACAGGATGGTTTTTTGCCGCCTGTTTTGAACGAGTTGTTTCATTCAAACACGTACCTCCTTAAACCTTTTCTGCCTTTTTGGTGCCAAAGATCCCCGTTGGCTTCATCAGCAGAACCAAGATCAGAACACCATAGGCAATGGCGTCGCGATAACCGGAGGAAATAAACCCGGCGCCAATGGCCTCAATCAGTCCCAGGATGATGCCGCCGGCAAATGCCGCGTACAGATTCCCCAGGCCTCCCATCAGCGCTGCCGTGAACGCCTTCACTGTGGCGGCAAATCCCATGGCAATAAACACACTCTGGTAATATGTGGCATAGAAAATCATGCCCAGGACACCAATGGCCGCTCCAAACGCATATACCACGCCGATGACGCGGTTTACTTGAATCCCCATCAGATAAGAGGTCTGAATGTTCTGTGACACACACTTGATCGACAATCCCATGCGGGTCTTTTCCAGGAACAGCGTAACCAAAATCATAATCACTGCCGCAATCACGCAGATGTTCACCGCCAGGCCAGAGATGGAGACGTTCCCAATATGATAGACCCCGAACGGCATAATCTGCGGAAAAGACTGCATGGAGCTGCCCCAGATGACCTGCGCGATGCCGCGCATAATCATGGCAACACCCACCGCGCTGACAAACGGGGCCGCACGGCTGGCTGTACGCACCGGCTTATACGCCAGCTCCTCCACCGCAAGGCCCAGTACACCGCCGAACAGACAGGCCACCACCAGAGCGAGCCACACGTTTCCAGTGGAGGAGATGACAGCCATGCAGACAAAGACGCCCACCATGCAGAGATCCCCATGCGCGAAGTTAATCAAATTCAAAATACTATAAATGACGCTGTAGCCAACGGAGAGCAGCGCGTAGATGCTGCCGATGGCCAGGCCATTAATCAGCTGTGTCAAAAAATATTCCATCAGGTGTCCCCCTGCTTCCCGCTCTTCAAGAAGTAGTCATAATAATTCGGGCAGAGCGCATAGATCTCCTCGTCAGAGAGCAGCTCCAAATGCCTCTTCTCCAGCCATGCCGTTCGGAACGCTGCCTCGTCCGCAATCAGACCCCAGGTATTTCCGCCAGCCTTCTTTCTCGTTTTCATCTCGGCCAAGAACTTCTCAAACGCCACTTTCGAGGTTGCCCATCTCCCCTCCACACCATAGTGCTCCTTGGGGAAACTGTTCTCATGTTCATAGAACTTGTCCCAGTCAATCTCCTTTCCAGCGCCAATCTGCTTGAGCAGCTCCGTAGGCGGCTGGATTTCCGGCAGGTGATTGCGGCCGTATTTCATGATGAACGCCGTCTCCGCCACACGCTTGCCCACCTCATAGATGGAACGCATCCCGTGGCAGTCAAACCGAATGGAGTCGGAGCCTCCGGTGGGGACACCCAGGTTGGACGCCGCCGTGCCGCCGATGTGAGCGCTCTGTGTTCCTACCACAATCATATTTTGAGAGAGCATCCAAGTCGCCATGTGGGAGGCCGCCACTTCCGTGCCGCCATGCACATCGTAGGCGATCGCAATCACACCGCCCACCTTGTTATACAGCGCACCGGCATACTCTGTATTTCCAGATCCGCAAAAGCCGTTGGTCCGCTCGATGAACCTCCGCAGCTTCGATGTGCAGGACCACCAGTGCACGGGGCTTGCCGCAATGATTCCGTCCGCCTCCAGCAGCTTGGGATAAATCTCATCCATATCATCATGGATAACCGGGCAGAATGTCCCTTTGCCCGCACTGGTAAAACAGGCGTGGCAGCCCCTGCAATCCCCGATGTTCATTCTGCTCAGATCAATCAGCGCCGTCTCCACAGGAATTCCCAAGGTTTGGATTCCGTCCAGACACGCCCTCAAGGCATAATACGTATTCTGCTCATGCCGGTGAGAACCACAAATTCCGACAATTTTGATTTTTCCATCCACCATAATATTCCTCCTGACGCTTTTCGGATATACGCCGCCTCTTCCTCACAGCAACTTCTTTTAAGCGGGAGGAAGGGGCCTTTCGCCCTTCCTCCCTGCAGTCTGTTCTCTCACTCTTCAAAGAAACTCAAGGGTCTCCCGCATTACGGAACCCAGCTGGTAAACTTGCCGTCATGAACCACAAAGACCATCTGCATTTTCTCGGTCACATCTCCGTATTCATCAAACTTATTCAAACCCGTAGGCCCGGTGTACTCCACCTTCTCCCGCAGCACATCGGAAAGGGTCTCCCGCGTGGCGCCGTGCTCCTCGATCGCCTGCTTAATGAGATAGGGAATCTCATAGCCATAGGCGTTTCTCTCATCGGGAATCCCACCGTTGTGGGTCTCCTTCCAGGCGTCCACAAAGTTCTTCACAATATCCTCCGGTCTCTCAGGGTCCCAATAACCCAGCATGAACACACCCTCCGCCGCGTCGACACCCGCCAGATCAATCATGATCTGATTGGAGCAGCTGGCAGTGGTCACAACGGGCATATCGCCCATCCCTGCGGCATCCATCTGCTTAATAATCAGACCTGCCTCGTTGTAGTCGCCCAGGATCAGGAGCGCCTCGGGACCAGCCTGCTTAATCTTCGCCAGCTGCACGCTAAAGTCCTTGTCCTGATTGGGCACGTACATCTCACTGGCCACAATTTCCACGTTGTTCTCAGCCGCGCTGGCCTGTGTTCCGGACTGAAGTCCCAAGCCATAGTCGGAATTCGGCACCATCAGCGCAACCTTGCTCAGGCCCAGATTCTCCGTGACGTGCCGGACCATCATCGGCGCCTGGAGGTCGTCACTGATGACGGTTCTGAAGAAGTTTGTAAACCCCTGCTGGGTGATATTCGCCGCAGAGGAGCTCGTGTTCAGCACAGCCAGACCAGCATCTGCGTAGATGGGAATTCCCACCAGGGTGCAGCTGCTGTTCACATGGCCAATCACACAGAACAGCCGGTCATCCTCCGCCAACTTCTGCGCCACCATGGCCGCCTCAGAGGTGTTGCCCTTATCATCCTCAATAATCAGTTCAATCTGCTTGCCGTCAATTCCGCCGGCTGCATTGATCTCGTCGACACCGAACTGCACGCCGTCGCGGACCGTCTCGCCATACATGGCGCTGTCCCCAGTCAAAGGAACCGCCATCCCGATATACAGCTTTTCCCCGTTTCCGGAACCATCCGTTTCATCATTTCCCTGCTGCCCACCGCAGCCTGCCAGCCCAATGGTCATCCCCAGCGCCATCACAAACGCCAATACTCTCCAATAGATCTGTCTCATTCATTTCCTCCCATTCTTTACTGCTGTTACCTTTTCGCCTTCTTGATTCCGCAACAGAAGTCTTCCGCCCAGGTCTCTCCCTGTAAATCGCATCACGCTCCCTTCCCCCGTGCCGTTTGATCGCCCGAAAACACCTCAAATGCTGGGTTATTTCCTTCTTGCCACATACTCCCGAATCCGCCGCACGCCCTCCAGGATATTCTCGTCCGAGTTGGCGAAGCAGATTCTCAGGTATCCCTCGCCCATCTCGCCGAAGGCGGTGCCCGCGATGGTCATGACGCCGGCGTTGGCCAGCAGCTCCTTGGAGAACTCCCAGGAGGACACGCCGAAGTCCTTGATATTGATGAAGGTACAGAAGGAGCCCTCTGTCTTGAAGGGCTTCATGCCCGGAATCTCGCAGAGGCCGTTGTACAGCAGGTCCCTTCTGCGCTGGTACTGGAGACGCATCTCCTCCACGCAGTCCTGGGGACCGTTGATGGCGTCGGCGCCCGCCTGCATGGTAAAGACGGGCAGACAGGAGGCCACCGCCTGCTGCATTTTGAACATGTGGCGCATGAGCTCCTTGTCGGAACCCACCAGGTAGCCCAGACGCCAGCCCGTCATGGCATAGGTCTTGGAGAGGCTGTTGATCACCAGCACCTTGTCCCGGATGGCGGGGATCTGGGCCAGGCTGAAGTGCTCCCGCCCATCGAAGATGATCTTCTCATACACCTCGTCGGAGAGCACCATGACGTTGTGGCGCTCAATCACCTTGGCCAGCGCCTCGCCGTCGGCCCGGTCCAGCACCGCGCCCAGGGGGTTGCTGGGGTACGTAATCACAACGGCCTTGGTTCTGGGCGTGATGGCCCGCTCCAGGTCCTCCGGCTGGAGACGGAAGCCGTGCTCCTCATACAGCGGCACCCGCACCGGCACGCCGCCCAGCGTCAGCACCTGGCCCAGGTAGCAGGTATAGGCGGGGTCCGGGATGATGACCTCGTCGCCGGGGTTCAGAATGGTCATCAGCGCCATGAACACGGCCTCCACGCCGCCGATGGTAATCATCACGTTCTCCGGGTCGTGGGGGACGCCGAACTGCCGGGTGTACTTGTTGGCCACGGCCTCCCGCATGGCCAGCAGGCCCGGCTCGGTGCCGTACTTCGTGCGGCCCTCCCGCAGCGCCTGGATGCAGCTCTCCTTGATGTGCTCCGGCGTCTCAAAATTCGGCTCGCCGTTGCAGAGGTTGATGGCGCCGGGATAGTCCGCCGCCAGATCAAACATGGCCCGGATGCCGGAGACGGGATAGTTCATCGTCAGATTCGACAGAAACTTGTTGGTAGCCATACGGTTCTTCCTCTCTTTTTCGTTCCTTTATGAATGTGCCGGATGGGTCTCTTTGAATCGCTTCGCCGCCTCCAGGCCCGTCATAAACTCCACCGCGCCGGTATCCCGCATGTGCCGGACAAAGCTGTCCAGCAGCTTCATCTTGGCCGGACGGCCGATGATCTGCGGGTGGCAGGTCAGCACAAAGCAGATGTCGGAGTCCCCGGTCTCTTGGACCTCCTCCTGGAACTCCTCCAGCAGGGCGTCAAACTCCTCCCGCCAGTACTCGCTCACCGCGCTGAGGGGCTGCATGCACTTCCCCGGCGTCCGCACGCTGTAGAGCCAGAAGGCCGCGTCGTCCAGCACCCAGTGAATGGGCAGCTCCACCAGGGAGGTCTGCCTGCCGTTGACGGTCAGGTAGCGGATGCGCTCCGTGTCCATCATGTTGCTGGAGTACACGATCTCCGGCAGCTTGGTCTCCAGGATCTCAATGCTGGAGGGGCTGAACTCCCACGCCGGGGAGCGGTAGCCCTGGGGCCGGCGGCCCGTGACCTTCTCCATGACGGCGCTGCAGTCCAGGTACTCCTGCTCCTCCTGGGCGGGGCCCTCCATGTTGTCCGGGTAGGTGTGGCTCCAGCCGTGGTTCCCCAGCTCGTGGCCCTCCTCCACCAGCTGCCGGGCCATGTCCGGATACTGGTTCACCGTGAAGCCGGGGATGAAAAAGGTGGCGTGAATGCCGTATTTCCTCAGCATCTTCAAAATACGGGGCACACCGGTCTCCGGACCGTACCTCCCCTGGGACAGGATCACCGGACGTCTGGCGTTCTCGGCGTCCCGGCAGCGCCACAAGGTCTCCCCATCCACATCGAAGGTCAATAACACAGGCATTTTTTTCATAACATTCCTCCTTTGCTGTCCGTCATACGGGGTCGATCCTCCCCGGGATCAGAATGGGCTCTCGTACAATTCGCGCGCCGCATCATTGTGCATGATGCACAAATAGCGCCGGGTTCCTTTTGAACGATCATATCATAATTCCCATACTTTTTGTAATTCCGCTTTTTTATCGCGGTTAAAAACTGCGGTTATAACCGGCGCAGTTGACGATATAGTCCCCGCAGTTGAAAAGAAGCAAATGCTTCTTTTCAACCCTGGGGCGCATAGGCGCCCCAGGGGCCGTGAAACGGCCTGACGGTGGACTTCATA
>JAAWIL010000259.1 GCA_022796315.1 Oscillibacter sp.
AGGCATCCTGACGGATGGCAAGGATTTTTAACGCAGTCAGGGCGGAAAATACGCCGCCAAGACATGCGCGGGGAGATTTTAAACAGGCTCTTAGATATTACTTCTGAACGAAAAGGCCGGAAGTAATATGCGCCATGTTTTGCGGCGGCCGCCGTTTACGGCGGCGGACAAAACGGCTTCCATCAATGGTATGATTTCCAAATTTTAAATTTGGAAATCATACTCAAATATATCCCTTGGCGCACAGCAGCTCCGCCAGAAGCACGCCGCCGCCGGCGGCGCCCCGCAGGGTGTTGTGGCTGAGGCCCACAAATTTGTAATCGTATTGCGTGTCCTCCCGCAGGCGGCCCAGAGAGATGGCCATGCCGCCCTCCAAATTCCGGTCCAAGTGCGCCTGGGGCCGGTCCGGCTCCTCGAAGTAGTGAAGGAACTGCTTGGGGGCAGAGGGGAGATTCAGCTCTTGCGCGGGTCCCCGGAACGCGGCCCAGTCGGACTTGATCTGCTCGATGGAGGGCTTGCGGCCGTCCTGGAACTTCATGAACACGGCGGCCATATGACCGTCCAGGCAGGCCACCCGGAAGCACTGGGCCGTGAGCAGGGGAGACTGCGCCGGGACGATCTTTCCATTTTCCAGGGAGCCCCAGACCTTCAGGGGCTCCTGCTCGCTCTTCTCCTCCTCGCCGCCGATGTAGGGGATGCAGTTGTCCACCATCTCCGGCCAGCGTTCAAAGGTCTTTCCGGCGCCGGAGATGGCCTGATAGGTGCAGACCAAGGCCCGGTCCAGGCCATATTTCCGCAGGGGATGCAGGGCCGGGACGTAGCTCTGGATGGAGCAGTTGGACTTGACCGCGATGAAGCCCCGCCGGGTGCCCAGGCGCTTCCGCTGGGCCTCGATGACCTGAATGTGCTCGGCGTTGAGCTCCGGCACCACCATGGGCACGTCCTCCGTCCAGCGGTTGGCGGAGTTGTTGGAGACGATGGGGCACTCCAGCTTGGCGTACCGTTCCTCCAGGGCCCGGATCTCCTCCTTCTTCATATCGACGGCGCAGAAGCAGAAGTCCACCATCTCCGCCAGCTTTCCGGTGTCTGCCTGGGCGTCCAGCAGCACCAGGCCCTTCGCCTTCTCCGGAATGGGAACGGTCATGGCCCAGCGGTTTGCTACCGCCTCCTCATAGGTCTTTCCGGCGCTGCGGCTGCTGGCGGCGATGGCAGTCAAACGGAACCAGGGGTGATTTTCCAGCAGCGTGACAAACCGTTGGCCCACCATGCCCGTTCCGCCAATGATGCCGACCTTGTATTCTTTCATTTGCATTTCCTCCTAATCACAGGCGGCGCGGCAAAACCAGGAAAATCCTGACGATTTTTGTTGATTGCCGCGCCACTTTATATTATAATCGTATTACACGATCGCGCTTGTGCCTGTTTTTCTACAGCGGACATTTGTTTTTTTATATCATATCATGATTTCGCGGCACCGTCAAGACGGCCGCGATTGGGAGGTTCTATGAAAAAGCTGCTGGTGACCGCGTGCCTTGTTGTGAGTTTTTTCGTGCTGAACGCCGGTTCTGCCGCCGCAGTTGACAATGATGTCATCAAAGTGGGACTGCGGTACGGCTCCAGCGCCATGTTCTCCGCCAATCTGGAGAACGCGGTGGGTTCCGGCTATGAGTTCGGGTACTATGAGGACGACCGCCGCTTCCAACCCGTCGGCTGGACGGATGAGACGGCCATCTCCATGACCGCCGCCGGGGAAATCTATTTGGATCACAGCGGCGCTTATACCCGGACGTCCTCCGGCGGAAGCTCCATTGGCGCGTGGCATGTGGAGATCGACGGCTTTGGGTCCTTTGAGGACGCCCAGGATACCGCGTGGGACTACGACGGCTATCCTGCTTGGATTGACCAGGAGTACGTGGTTCGGGTGGGCGATTACTCCACAGAGCGGGAGGCCCAGGACGCCGCAGACCGTCTGGGTGAGGGCTACGCGGCCCGCTCCTCCAACAGCGGCGTACTGGTGACCGTGACCCGCACCACGGAAATCCTCTTTGAGTTTGACTGCGGCGGCCGGCTGAATCTGGGTGTGCTGCCCTCCGGAGGGGACACGGTTACCTGGTTCCGGGGATACAAGTACCCCGGCGGGTTTGAGTATTTCCGGACCAACGGCGGAGATCTTAGTGTGGTGAATGTGACGGCTCTGGATGACTATGTGCGGGGGGTACTGCCCTCCGAGATGGGCGGCGGCTGGCCCCTGGCGGCGCTGGAGGCCCAGGCGGTCTGTGCCCGGACTTATGCCTGCCGGACCAGCAAGCATTTCAGTACCTACGGCTTTGATGTGTGCAACGGCATTGACTGCCAGGTGTACAACGGGCTGAACGCCGCCACGGACCTGACGGACCAGGCCGTGGAGAACACGGCGGGGGAGATGCTCTACTATGACGGCTATCTGGTCCAGGACCCGGTGTACCACTCCTCCAACGGCGGCGCTACCGAGGACGCGAAAAATGTCTGGGGCAGAGAGAAGGGGTACTTGAAGGGGAAGGAAGACCCCTACGAGGCGCGGACCAGCATTCCCAACTACAGCTATTCCGTCACCTATACCTCCGCGGAACTGACCTGGATTCTGGAGCAGAAGGGCTACGACATCGGGACGGTGCGGAACGTCTACGTCTCAGAGTATACCCCGACGGGCAATGTGGCCGCAGTGACGTTTGAGGGCAGCCGCAGCAACAAGACGGTGACCGGGCTTACCTGCAGCTCGATCTTCTACAGCAGTACCTACGGAAAGTCCGTCCGCAGCCTGCGGTTTTCCATCAACGGCGGGGGGCCCTCCGGCGACGGGGTGTATGTAAACGGCAGCAGCTATCTGTCCTCCTTCGATGGCGTCTCCGCGATCTCCGGCACCGGCACGATCCAGACCCTCAGTGGGAATTCCTACACGGCGATCTCCTCCTCCGGAACCTCTGTGGTATCCGGCGGAGGCAGCGGCGTACCGGCCGCCCCGGCCAGCGGCAGCTTCACCATTACCGGAAGCGGAAACGGCCACAGTGTGGGCATGAGCCAGTACGGCGCCAAGGCAATGGCGGAATTGGGGTATACTTACGAGGACATTCTTCACTTTTATTATACGGACGTCACCATTCGGTGATACATGGAGATCATATGAAAACCAGTGACTTTTATTACGACCTGCCTCCGGAGCTGATTGCCCAGACGCCTCTGGAGCGGCGGGACGGCTCCCGGCTGATGACCCTGGACCGGGCCTCCGGAGCTGTGGGGCACCATCATTTTTATAATCTGCCGGAGTTTCTACGCCCCGGGGACTGTCTGATCCTCAACGACTCCCGGGTATTGCCGGCCCGGCTTCTGGGCCGACGCCTGCCCGGAGGCGGTGCCTGTGAGGTGCTGCTGCTGATTGACCGGGGGGAACGAACTTGGGAGTGTCTGGTGCGGCCTGGGCGGAAGATGAAACCCGGTGCGAAGCTCTCCTTTGGGGACGGGCAGCTGACGGCGGAAGTGGTGGCCGAGGTGGAGGGCGGAAACCGCCTTGTGCGCTTTGACTACGAGGGAATCTTCCTGGAGGTGCTGGAGCGCCTTGGCAAAATGCCCCTGCCGCCGTATATCAAGACGGAGCTCCAGGACCGGGAGCGGTATCAGACGGTCTACTCCAAGGTCACCGGCAGCGCGGCGGCGCCTACGGCGGGGCTCCACTTTACGCCGGAGCTGCTGGAGCGTGTCCGGGCCATGGGGGTGGAGATCGGCTATGTGACCTTGCATGTGGGGCTTGGAACCTTCCGGCCGGTGAAGGAGGACGAGATCACCGACCACGCCATGCATAGCGAGTTCTGCACCATTCCCCAGGAGACGGCGGACCTCATCAACCGCACCAAGGCGGCAGGAGGGCGCTGCATCTGCGTGGGAACCACCTCCTGCCGGACTCTGGAGTCCTGGGCCAAGGAGGATGGGCATATGGAGGCCAAGGCCGGCTGGACCAGCATCTACATCTACCCAGGGTACCGGTTTAAAGTGATGGACGCGTTGGTGACCAATTTCCACCTGCCGGAGAGCACTCTCATCATGCTGGTGTCGGCCTTCGCCGGGCGGAAGCACGTCCTGGCAGCCTATCAAGAGGCGGTGCGGGAGCAGTACCGGTTTTTCTCTTTTGGGGACGCAATGCTGCTGGCCGATTTTTGAGAGAGGCGGACAAACGGGAACGTGGGATGATTTTTCAATATGATGAATTGAAAGAATATGTGAGAGAGGACTTCGAGCGGTTTTATCAAATGGGATTTCAGGAAGAGGAACTCTTTCCCGCTGTTTTGGATGAATATCAGCACGGAGAGGCGTTTTCTTCCACAGAAAACATCTGTATTCACCTATTCCTGGCGCAGAATTATGCGGAAAAGGGCTTACATGCCGGTATGATCGTCGAGAATTTGAAACAGCTGCTGACCGAAGAGACGGATTGCGAGGTTCGGGCCGCATTGGGAAATGCGTATGAAATATATCTTGCGGATTTGAAGACAAAGGAGATTTTTTGTGTTTGAGGTATTAAAGCGAGAGGGGAGAGCCCGGCGGGGCGTCTTCACCTGTGCTCACGGCGGGCCGGTGCAGACCCCTGTATTTATGAATGTGGGCACTCAGGGGGCCATCAAGGGCGGGGTCTCCGCCCACGATCTGCGGGAGGTGGGCTGCCAGATTGAGCTCAGCAACACCTACCACCTGCATCTGCGGCCCGGAGACGGCGTTGTGCGGAAAATGGGAGGACTCCACAAGTTTATGGACTGGGACGGACCCATCCTGACGGACTCGGGAGGCTTTCAAGTATTTTCCCTTGCCAGCCTGCGGAAGATCAAGGAGGAGGGCGTCGCCTTCGCCTCCCACATTGACGGACACCGGATCTTCATGGGGCCGGAGGAGTCCATGCGGATTCAGTCCAATTTGGGCAGCGACATTGCCATGGCCTTTGACGAATGCGTGGAAAATCCGGCCCCATATGACTACGCAAAGCAGAGTTGTGAGCGAACATTCCGCTGGCTGGAGCGGTGCAAGGCGGAGCATGACCGGCTGAATGGATTGCCGGACACGGTGAACCCGAAGCAGATGCTCTTTGGCATCAACCAGGGCGCAACCTTTGCGGACCTCAGGGCCTGGCATATGCGCGAGATCGCGCAGATTGACTGTGACGGCTTCGCCATCGGTGGTCTGGCGGTGGGGGAACCGGCGGAGGTCATGTATGAGATGATTGATGTTGTGGAACCCTTTATGCCGCAGGAGAAGCCCCGGTATCTGATGGGGGTGGGGACACCCAGCAACATCATCGAGGCCGTGAGCCGGGGTGTGGACTTTTTTGACTGCGTCATGCCCTCCCGCAACGGCCGCCACGGGAAGCTCTTTACCTGGGAGGGCACCGTGAACATCATGAACGAGAAGTACCAGACGGATTCCCGACCCATCAGCGAGACCTGCGGCTGTCCGGTGTGCCGGAGCTTTTCCAGGGCGTACCTGCGGCACCTGTTCAAGGCGGACGAGGTGCTGGCTCTGCGGCTGGCGGTTCTCCATAACCTGTATTTTTACAACGAATTGATGGCAAAAATCCGCCGGAATTTAGACGAGGGAACGTTTGCCGCGTTCCGCGCCCGGTACAGCGGCCGGCTGGAGGAGCGGGCCTGAAAAAAGGACTTGCATTATTGGGTGATTCTGGTATAATGGAAGCAGTCTGAATTTAAGGAAAAGAGGAGCTATTTATCATGGGTAGTCAAGCAATGTCCTCCGTCGTCATGATTGTACTGCTGTTCGCGCTGATGTATTTCATGATGATTCGTCCAGAGAAGAAACGGAAGCAGCAGGCCCAGCAGATGCGCGACAACCTGAAAAAGGGCGACACGGTCACCACCATCGGCGGTGTGATCGGCAAGGTGGTCTCCCTGAATCAGGACACCTTTGTGGTGGAAACCAGCGAGGACCGCGTTCGGATCGAGTTCGCCAAGTGGGCGCTGTCCACCGTGGGCGTACAGACCTCTGAGCAGCCCGAGGCCGCCAAAAAGGCGGGCAAGGACGCGGAACTGCCTGAGGAGCCGGAGGCCCCTGAGATCGCCGAAACTTCTGAAGAGACCTCTGAGGAAAATTGATTCTGTTTTCATCATAAAAGCATCCTCCCTTGGAATATGCTCCATTGACGAGCCTATTGCGAGGGAGGAGCTTTTTTATGGGAAAGAAGAAAACCACAACCGCCGTCTGGATGGTATATCTGCAGGGGGTTCTGCTGGGAGCCGGATGCTATCTGGCGGGGATTCTGCTGTTGGCGCTGCTGGTGGTAAAGGGGGGCGTGCCGGAGCGCGCGGTCTTTCCGGCGACGGCTCTATGGTGCCTGGCGGTTTCCGCCGGCAGCGGCACACTGACGGCCCGCCGGGGGCCCTGGGGTCCGCTGCCGTCGGCACTGCTGAACGCCGCCCTGTTTGCGGCGCTGCTGGTCCTGCTGGGGATGTCCTGCTGGCAGAGGATCACTTGGAATGGCCACGGGGGCGTCCTGCTGCTGTGTGTCTTTGCAGGCGGGCTTCTGGCCGGATTTCTGGGGGGGCGCCGGCCCCGCCGTCGAAAAAAGCGGAAATAGGACGATTGTGAAAACTCACTAAATTGCACCGGTTTTCCCTCTGCTGCCTGGGGCAGGGGAGCGGCGCGTCTGTTCCGGCGGCAGGGGAGAGAAAATGGTAGATATGGGGGCGCTGGGAAATCCAGCGCCCCCATATCTTGTCCATTTGAGAACTTTTATGGATCCTTGTTTACGAGGTTTACATAATACGGTTAACATAATAATTTGACATAATTTCCAAAAAGAAGGTTTTTCTTTGAATATCCTTGATAATTCTGGCAAATTGAACTATAGTAAGAATTAAGAGTTTACGTCAACCGGTCTGGAATAAGCCGCCCTGCCGCAGCATAGGATGCGGTGAGGTGAGGCGGGTGGACTGGAAAAGAAAAGGGCGCGGGGAAGGACCCTCTCCGCTGCCGCGGCTGCTGCTGTTGTCGCTGTTCTTTTTGGCAGGTGTAATTTTGGGACAGGTTCTGGCGGGCCGAATCTCGGAGGAGCTCGCCCAGGAGCTGGTAGAATATCTCCGCTTGTATGTCGCTCTGGAAGGAGAATGCTCTCCCTGGACGGTGCTCTCCGCGCTGGTGCTGTATTTTCGCTATCCACTGCTGGCGGTGCTGTTGGGTTTTGCCTCCTTGGGGGTGGCGCTGCTGCCGTGTATCACGGTGGCCTTTGGGTTCTTTCTCTCTTTTTCTGTCTGCTGCTTTACGGCGGCGTTTGGCGAGGGCGGCGTGGTGCTGGCCCTGGCGATTTTGGGGCTGCGGTGTGTGGTCACACTGCCCTGCTATTTTCTCCTGGCAGTTCCTGCCTGGCAGACCTCAGCGGCTCTGGCGGGCGCCTCCCTGGGACGGCGCTCCGCACCGGTTTATGGGAAGGACTGGTGGCTGCGTCTCGCGGTCTGTGTCGGGATATTGCTGGCGGGAATGTGTGTGGATCTCTATCTATCGCCGTGGCTGCTTCAGCTGGCGCTGGAGCATGTTCTGGGATGATCGCTGAAAGGGATGGGAGGCGCTGATATGGATGACATTGCACGGTTCGGGGCGTATTTAACGGAAGAGAAGCACGCCTCACAGAATACGGTCAGCTCCTACCTGCGGGATGTCACCCAGTTTGCGGAGTATCTGCAAACCGCACAGAACTGTGACCTCCAGGCGGCCAGCCGGGAGATGGTACGGAGCTACATGAGCTGGATGCAGGGACGCGGCAAATCCGCCGCCTCTGTGACGCGCTTCTTGGCCGCCATCAAGTCCTTTTATAACTATCTGATTGCCTGCGGCAGTCTGCTGGCCAACCCCGCCAAGGGGATTACCGCCGCCAAGGCGGAGCGTAAGTATCCGGAGATCCTCACCAGCAAGGAGGTAGAGCTCTTCCTGGAGCAGCCTCAGTGTGTGGATGCCAAGGGGATTCGGGACCACGCCATGCTGGAGCTACTGTACGCCACCGGCATCCGGGTGGGAGAGCTGATCGCCCTGGATGTCTCAGATCTGAACTTCGCCGGCGGCTTCATCCGCTGTGAGAGCCGGGGAAAAGAGCGGATCATCCCGCTCTATCACGCGGCCGTCAAGGCCCTGCAGGACTATGTAAAAACCGTTCGCCCCCAGTTGGTCGCGGACGGGACGGAGGCCGCCCTCTTTGTGAACATGAACGGGGAGCGCATGAGCCGCCAGGGGTTCTGGAAGATCATTAAGTTCTACCAGGAGAAGGCGGGTATCCAAAAGGACATCACGCCCCATACCCTGCGCCATTCCTTCGCGGTCCATCTGCTGGAAAACGGCGCGGATCTGCGCTCCATTCAGGAGATGCTGGGACATGCGGATATCTCCTCCACGCAGATTTACGCCCGCGTGGTGAAGCGGCAGCTGAAGGATGTGTATCAGAAAGCGCATCCGCGCGCTTAGGACAAGGGGGCGCTAAGGCGCTGTGCGCTCTGATCAAAAGGACACACTGGACAGCACGGCGTCGCCGTGCTGTTTTTTCGTTTGGAAAATTTTTTTCTGATTCGCAAACAAACTCCGCTTCTGCGGGCTCTAACAGGTGAAGAGAGGAGGGAGGCATTTGGAGAGGGAGGAATTTGCCGTCAGAGTGGAGGCCTTGAAGGGCCAGCTGTACCGCACGGCGCGGCTCTACCTGGGCAGCGAGGCCGATGCCCTGGAGGCCGTGGATGAGGCGGTCTATCAGGCCTTGCGGGCCCTGGGAACGCTGCGGCAGCCGGAGTTCTTTGAGACCTGGATGACCCGGATTCTCATCAATGTGTGCCGTCGGGAGCTGCGCCGCAGGAAGCGTTTGATGGGAGAGGAGGCTCTTCCGGAGTCCGCGGGACCGGACGTATATGACGCCCTGCCCCTAAAGGAGGCGGTCCGCCGCCTGCCGGAGGCGCTGCGGCAGGTCGTGATTCTGCGGTTTTTCGCCGGGTACACCCAGGCGGAGACCGCCGCCGTCCTGGAACTCCCCCAGGGGACCGTGGCCACCCGGCAGCGCCGGGCCCTGGAGCTTCTGCGGCTGGAATTAGAAGAGGAGGGAACCCTATGAATCGCAAGGAGGAATATGAGGCGCTGCGGCTGGAACTGGAAGCCCTGCCGGAGGAACTGGGGGGTACGGTGGACCGGGCGCTGGCAAAACGGTCCGCTTCCCGGCGGAAATGGCGGATTTTCGGAGGCTCTGCCGCAGGGATGGCCGCCTGCTTCGCCTGTTTTGTGCTCCTGGTGAACCTGTCTGTGCCCTTTGCCATGGCCTGTGGGCGGGTTCCCTGGCTGCGGGAGCTTGCTAAGGCGGTGGCCTTCTCGCCGTCCCTCTCTGCTGCGGTGGAGAATGAGTATGTCCAGCCTATCGGCGAAACGAAGAGCGAGGGCGGCATCACCGTCACGGTGGAGTACGTCATTGTGGACCGCAAGCAGCTGAATATCTTCTACACGGCCCAGTTCCCGGAGGAGCAGACGCTGTATGTGGATTACGACTATGAATTGGATGATCTCCATAGCTGGGCGGGTTCCTCCGGCAGCGCCCAGCTGACCAGCGGGGAACTGACGCAGATCAAGCTGGAGTTTGTGGAGAGTGATGTGCCTGCCTCTTTGGGCGTGCGCTTTGGGTTCTACGACGAGAAGGCCCGGAGGGAGGCGGAGCCGGACCAGGACACTGCGGAGATGCCGGAGTACCGGGAGCCGGACTTTCTGGCGGAGATCCCCTTCCAACTGGAGTTCGATCCCTACTACACCGCCCAGGGGGAGATCATCCCCGTGGACACCGCGTTCACCCTGGACGGTCAGCGCCTCACCTTGACGGAGGTGGAGCTGTATCCCACCCACCTCCGGGTCAACCTGGAGGCCGATGCCGGCAACACCGCCGGTTTGGCGGGATTGGAGCTGTACCTGGAGAACGAGTACGGAGAGCGGTTTGAACGTCCCGGCGGGATCACCGCTATGGGTGACCCTGAGGGAGAGGGAATGGCTACCTTCTGGCTGGACAGCACCTTTTTCAGCCAAGGGGAACATCTGACACTCTATATCACCCAGGCCAAATGGAAGGACAAGGACGCCCCCAGAGTGCGGCTAAACCTGCCGGAAGGCACTGCGGAGAATCTCCCTCAGGGTGTCAGTCTGCTCACAACGGAGCGGCGGGACGGCAGTTGGAGGGTGGTTTTCCTGGAGAAGATTGGAACACCAGGCAATCTGATGAGCTGTCATGGTTTCTGGGATGAGGACGGAAAGCACTACGACATCTGGCAGAGCGGCTCCCGCCTCAGCTATCGGGACCCGGAGACGGGGGAGTGGATCGAGGAGGAGGGGACTTCTACGGAGGATTTCGCCCTGAGCGGCTTCTCCGGCAGCGTGGTCTATCTGGAGCCCACCCACA
This sequence comes from Oscillibacter sp., assembly GCA_022796315.1. Lineage (GTDB taxonomy): Bacteria > Bacillota > Clostridia > Oscillospirales > Oscillospiraceae > Oscillibacter. Next base: position 10,436 of record JAAWIL010000259.1, read on the forward strand.
ACCGGGCCACGCACTTCGACGTGCCTGTCGCCATTCCCATCAAGTAGTATTGGAAAAGAGCGCCCACCTGGGCGCTCTTTTTTCTGGTTGCGCTTTTTCCTAATATTTGCTATACTAGAAAAATGTGAAATCGAAAGGGGACCCCTATGCGGATCTTAGGCATTGATCCCGGCTATGCCACCATTGGCTTTGGCCTGGTCACGTCGGAGCGGGCGCAAGTTCATATGGAGACCTATGGCGCCATCACCACACCGGCAGGGCTGCCCCTCAGCCGCCGCCTCTACCAGATCGGCGTGGATATGGAGGACCTGATCGGCCAGCTGAAGCCAGATGTGATTGCTGTGGAGGAGCTGTTCTTTAACACCAACATCACTACCGGCATCGCCGTGGCCCACGGCCGGGGCGTCATTCTGTACGCCGCCGAGCACTGCGGCATTCCCCTCTATGAATATACACCCTCCCAGGTCAAGCTGGCGGTCACCGGCTACGGCAAGGCGGAGAAGCGCCAGGTGATGGACATGACCAAGCGGCTCTTGAAGCTGAAGGCCGTCCCCCGGCCGGACGATGCCGCGGACGCCCTGGCCCTGGCGCTGTGCCATGCCAGAAGCGCCACCTCACGGCTGCCGCACTCCTCCACCGTGCGGGAGACCATCTGACGCCGGGGGAGGCGGGCCCCCGTAACACGGCGCACCCTCGGATCTCAACATCTGTCAGGAACAGGAGACGTTTGCATGTTCTACTATCTCGATGGCACAGTGGCAGAGCTCCTGCCGTATCTGGCGGTCATAGACTGCGGCGGCGTGGGTTATGCCTGCAAGACCACCAACCATACCCTTTCCTCGCTGAAAAAGGGCCAGCGGGGACGGCTCTACACCTATCTGAACGTGGGAGAGGATCTCTTTGACCTCTATGGCTTTGCCACCCAGAACGAGCTGAACAGCTTCAAGCTGTTGATCGGCGTCTCTGGTGTGGGCCCCAAGGCGGCGCTGGCCATTTTGTCCTCCGGCACACCGGAGAGTCTGGCTATGGCCATTGTCACCGGCGACGAGAAGTCTCTGACGGCGGCGCCTGGCGTAGGGAAGAAGATCGCTCAGCGGATTATTCTGGAGCTGAAGGACAAAATGACCCGGGAGAGCGGCGGCAGTCTGGACTTCTCCGGCGGTATGGGTGCGCCTGCACCGGCGATGTTCGCCAGTAAGGCCGGCGAGGCGGCGCAGGCCTTGGCTGTGCTGGGGTATTCCAGCCAGGAGGTCTCCGCAGCCCTGAAGGGCATTGACGTAGAGAGTCTGCCCCTGGAGGAGATCATCCGCCAGAGTCTGAAAAAAATGGTCAAATAACGTTCGGTCCAGCCCTGCTGCCATACAGGCAGGCGGCCGGTTTTACGGAAGCGGAGAGAGGAGATACCGCCATGGATCTTTCTACTGTGAGTTTTCTGTCCTTCCTCGGCAGCACATTTATGCTCTACCGGTTTTCCAGGCACAGCCGCTTTTTAGCCCAGAGCTGGAAGCTGACCCCGGAAGAGGCGGAGCGGTACCAGGTGCGGGCACGGTCCGCGCTGATCTGCGCAGGCGTGTTCATGGTGATCTGCGTTGCCGCGCTCCTGCTGTCTATTATACTATATGTAATCAACCACTGACGCCTGGGAGGGAATGGCTTGAGCATTGATTATGGAAATGACATCTATGAAGAGCCCCTGGTAGCCAAAACCTTTCTGCAGGAGGACGTACAGGAGGGGTCCCTGCGGCCCAGGACGCTTCAGGACTATATCGGCCAGGAGAAGGTCAAGGAAAACCTCTCGGTTTTCATCCAGGCGGCCAGGAAGCGGGAGGAGTCCCTGGACCATGTGCTGCTTCACGGGCCTCCGGGCCTGGGCAAGACCACGCTGGCGGGGATCATTGCCCAGGAGATGGGGGTCAATATCCGCATCACCTCCGGGCCCGCCATTGAAAAGCCCGGCGACCTGGCGGCGCTTTTGACGAATCTGAACGAGGGAGACATCCTCTTTGTGGATGAGATCCATCGGCTGAACCGGTCGGTGGAGGAGATTCTGTATCCCGCCATGGAGGACTATGTCTTGGACATCATCGTAGGCAAGGGGCCCTCCGCCAACTCCATCCGGCTGGACCTTCCCCGGTTTACGCTGATCGGCGCTACCACCCGGTCCGGACAGCTGTCCGCGCCGCTTCGGGACCGCTTCGGCGTCACGCTGCGCCTGGAGCTGTACACTCCGGAGGAGCTGGCACAGATCGTCTCCCGGTCCTCTGGGATTCTGGGCGTGGAGATCGTGGCGGAGGGGGCCTATGAGATTGCCCGCCGTAGCCGGGGAACTCCCCGAATTGCCAACCGGATGCTCCGCCGGGTCCGGGATTTTGCCCAGGTGAAGGCCGATGGCGTCATTACCCAGGAGGTGGCGGACCAGTCGCTCTGCGCGCTGGAGATCGACCATTTGGGCCTGGACCCCATCGACCGGCGGATGCTGGGCGCCATCATTCGGAATTACGGCGGAGGCCCCGTGGGGCTGGAGACGCTGGCCGCGACCATCGGTGAGGAGGCCGTCACGCTGGAGGACGTCTATGAGCCCTATCTCATGCAGCTGGGATTTCTGACCAGAACGCCCAGGGGGCGGTGCGTTACCCAGCTGGCTTATCGGCATCTGCACCTCCCAATACCCGGCGGAAACACGGATCTGGAGGCCATGGAACAGCTGGAGCTGTTATGATTGGATACAAAGGTGATGCAATTTTTATGAAATTGCTAAAATTATTAGTTTTTTTTCAGGGAATTTTGATATTTTGCTTGACAATTCACGGTTAAGACAGGTATAATACAACATGTGTAAGTGGAATGAGAACTCATCGCCCTCTTTGTGGGATCTTTCCGATGAAGCGCTGTGTCAAATGGCAGCTTCCGGGACCCGCGACGCTGAGGAAATCCTGGTGACACGGTATAACCGCCTTGTCCGCACCTGTGCCCGCCCCTTTTTTCTGACCGGCGGCGACAGCGAGGATTTGACCCAGGAGGGAATGGTGGGCTTGATCAAGGCCGTCCGGGAATTTGACGCGGAAAAAGAGGCGTCTTTTCGGACCTTTGCCGAAATTTGCATCCGAAACCGGCTGTATTCCGTACTCCGAGCCTCCGGGCGGGAGAAGCATAAGGCGCTTAATCAGTCGGTCTCTCTTGATACTCCCTACTTTGACAGCAATTCCTACACCTCTGGAACCGCACATCTGGCGCAGCGCAATCCTGAAGATTTTTTGATCGACAGGGAGCACACAGCAGCCCTCTTGGCTGGTGTCCGGAAACAGTTGTCCGAATTTGAAGCGAAGATTTTGGGGTACTATTTAGACGGTCTTTCATGCAGGGAAATTGCCGAGACGGTAGGCAAACCTCCAAAGTCCGTGGACAACGCTGTGCAGCGCATCCGGCGCAAGGTCGCGCAGCAACTTCTTTCCGGCGGTATCAGCGAACGCTGAGCGCAATATATTTTTCTTTTCAAAGAGAGGGTAAAAAACATGTACGAAGACAAGACTTTAGTGTGCAAGGAATGCGGCCAGGAGTTCGTGTTCACCGCCGGTGAGCAGGAGTTCTACGCGGAGCGTGGCTTCCAGAACGAGCCTCAGCGCTGCAAGGCCTGCCGTGATGCGCGCAAGAATGCCGCTCGTGGTCCCCGGGAGTATTTCACCGCTGTCTGCGCTGCCTGCGGCGGCGAGGCGAAGGTTCCCTTCGAGCCCAAGAGCGACCGTCCCGTGTATTGCAGCGAGTGCTTTGCCAAGATGCGTGAGCAGGGCTGATTGAGTTCATCACTCGTCTCTTGCGGAAAAGCGGCGTCCAGTTTGGACGCCGCTTTTTTGTATAGTCTAATTATCAACAAAACTAAAATTTTGTGTAATAATTGAGGAGAGACTGTGGAGCGCGGCGGGAAAGGGAAGAGCCCCGTCCGCGTGTTCCGCGGACGGGGCCATATCATTGCGAGCAAAACTGTAAGCCGGGTTCTGTATTTGACAGTCATCTATCTAGGCGCATCGTTGCCGGTGCGCTCAAGCCACCTCCTGAGGACGGCCGGGCCAGCCTGTTTGTCCTCCCACGGTGTTGCTCCGGATAGAGTTTACAGCATCGGACAGTCTCCAGCCGATGGGTGGGCTCTTACCCCACCTTTCCACCCTTACCCCGCAGCCCGTTCCGCGTCATCGCCAACAAAATGTGATTGTTGTCAACTCGGCCTCCCGGCGCCTTCCTCAAGGGACAGCGGGGCGGTATCTCTCTGTTGCACTTTTCCTGAAGTCGCCTTCGGCGGGCGTTACCCGTTATCCTT
>JAAWIL010000033.1 GCA_022796315.1 Oscillibacter sp.
CCGCAGGCATCCTGACGGATGGCAAGGATTTTTAACGCAGTCAGGGCGGAATATACGCCGCCAAGACATGCGCGGGGAGATTTTAAACAGGCTCTAAGGAGGAATATCCCATGCTGCTGCCCGATTTGGAGGAGGCCCTGCGGTATCTGGGCGCGGAGAACGCGCCGGAGGATCTGCGGCGTCAGACCATGGAGGCCGGGGCCGACCTGGCGGCGGCGGTGCAGCCCCGGTACACGTACCGCGCCTTCTCCCTCTCCTTTGAGACGGAGGGCATCCGCCTGCGGGAGGCAGATCTGCTGCTGCCGGGCCGGGACGCCGCGCTCATGCTGGCCCAGTGCAGCCGGGCTGTGCTGCTGGCCTGCACCCTGGGGACTCAGTTTGACCGCCGTCTCCTGGCCCTTCAGGCCCGGAACATGGCCAAAGCCGCCCTGACGGACGCCTGCGGCAGCGCCCTGGTGGAGCAGGGCTGCGGCCAGGCGGAGCGGGAAATCGCGGCCCGGTTCCCGGAGGCTTTCCTCACGGACCGCTTCAGCCCCGGCTACGGGGACCTGCCCCTGAGTCTCCAGCCGGAGATCTCCCGGGCCCTGGACCTGGAGCGGCGGCTGGGGATTCACGTCTCCGAAAATTTCTGGATGAATCCGGTCAAATCCGTCACGGCGGTGATCGGCCTGTCGGACCGGCCTCAGATGGCCCGCATCCGGGGCTGCGGTCACTGCGCGCTGCGGGAGACCTGTACACTGCGCAAGGGAGGACACAGCTGTGCCAAGTGAGTTGTTTCAACGGGGAATCCTACTATTGGACGGGGCCATGGGCACCGTCCTGCAGCAGCGGGGCCTGCCCCCCGGCGGCCTGCCGGAGCTGCTGAACCTGACGGAGCCGGAGCTGATGAGCGCCGTCTACCGGGAGTACATCGACGCCGGAAGCCAGGTGCTCTACGCCAACACCTTCGGCGCCAACCGGCGCAAGCTGGCCCGGACGGGCCGCACGGTGGAGGAGGTGGTCGCCGCCGCCGTCTCCATCGCCAAGGGAGCGGCGGCGGGTACCGGGGTCCTGACGGCCCTGGACGTGGGTCCCCTGGGGGAGCTGCTGGAGCCCATGGGCTCCCTGCCCTTCGAGGAGGCCTACGCCCTGTTCCGGGAGATCATGGAGGCCGGCGCCGCCGCCGGGGCGGACCTCATCGCCATCGAGACGATGACGGACCTGGCTGAGGCCCGGGCGGCGCTGCTGGCCGCCAAGGAGGCCACGGACCTGCCGGTTCTGGTCACCATGTCCTTTGACGAGACCGGCCGGACCTTCACCGGCTGCACGATCCCCTCCATGGCCCATACCCTGGAGGGCCTGGGGGCCGACGCCATCGGCCTCAACTGCTCTCTGGGCCCGGACCGGCTGGCCCCCCTTCTGCGGGAGCTCAGCGAGAATACCCGCCTGCCGGTGGCGGCCAAGCCCAACGCCGGTCTGCCGGACCCGGTGGACGGGCACTATGACATGGACCCGGAGGCCTTCGTCCGGGCCATGGAGGCCTGCGTGGAGGCCGGAGCCACCCTGGTGGGCGGCTGCTGCGGCACCTCCCCGGCCTACATCCGGCGGCTGCGGGCGGCCCTGGAGAACCGGCCCCCCGCGCCCAGGCGCTACCGCGGCGGCGGATTCCTCTGCACGCCGGTGCGCCCCGTGCGGCTGGACGGGGTGCGGGTCATCGGCGAGCGGGTGAACCCCACGGGGAAGAAGCGCTTCCAGCAGGCGCTGCTGGAGCGGGATCTGGACTACATCCTGGACGTGGCCATCCAGGAGGAGGACGCCGGGGCGGACATTCTGGATGTCAACGTGGGCTTCCCCGGCGTGGACGAGGCCTCCATGCTGCCCCTGGTGGTGAAGACGCTGCAAAGCGCCGTGTCCCTGCCCCTGCAGCTGGACTCCTCAGACCCCATGGCCCTGGAGGCGGGGCTGCGGGTGTACTGCGGCAAGGCGGCGGTGAACTCCGTCAACGGGGACCCGGCGGTGCTGGAGCGGATTCTGCCGGTGGTGAAGAAATACGGGGCCGCCGTGGTGGGGCTGACCCTGGACAAGGGCGGCATCCCCCAGACGGCGGAGGACCGCGTGGCCATTGCCCGGCGGATTCTGGAGGCGGCTCTGGCCCACGGCATCCCCCGGGAGGACCTGTGGATCGACTGCCTGACTCTCACCGTCTCCGCCCAGCAGGAACAGGCGGCGGAGACCCTGAAGGCCCTGGGGACCATCCGGCGGGAGCTGGGGCTCCAGACCGTTCTGGGGGTGTCCAACATCTCCTTCGGCCTGCCCAACCGGGGGCTGATTACCCAGAACTTCCTGGTCCAGGCCCTGGGCGCGGGGCTGACCCTGCCCATTCTGAACCCCAACCAGCGGGAGATGATGGACGCCGTGGCGGCCTTCCGGGTGCTGTCGGGGGAGGACGCCGGGTGCCGGGCCTATGTGGACCGTTTCGCCGGGGCGGCCGCTCCCCCGCCCGCTTCCCCCGGCGGGGCGGCGGAGATGACCCTGGAGGACGCCGTGTCCCGGGGTCTCCAGGCCGACGCGGCCCGTCTGGCCCGGGAGGCCCTGGCGGAGGAGGACGAGCTGCGGCTGGTGGAAACCCGCCTGATCCCCGCCCTGGACCGGGTGGGCGAGGGCTACGAGCGGGGGACGGTCTTCCTGCCCCAGCTCCTCAGCGCCGCCCAGGCGGCTCAGGCGGTCTTCTCGGTGCTCCGGGCCTCCCTGGCGGCCAAGGGCGGGGCCCCGGTGAAAAAGGGCTCCCTGATCGTCGCCACGGTTCAGGGGGACATCCATGACATCGGGAAGAACATTGTGAAAACCGTGCTGGAGAACTACGGCTACGAGGTCCTGGACCTGGGCCGGGACGTGCCGCCGGAGACGGTGGTCCAGGCCGTTCTGGAGCGGAAGGTCCGCCTGGTGGGCCTCTCCGCCCTGATGACCACCACCCTCCCCGCCATGGAGGAGACCATCCGGCAGCTGCGGCTGCTGCCGGAGCCCCCGGTGACCATGGTGGGCGGCGCGGTGGTCACGGAGGCCTACGCGGAACGAATCGGCGCGGACCACTACGCCAGGGACGCCCGCCAGTCCGTGGAGATCGCCCGGAGGGTTCTGGGATGAGCGGCCTGAAGACGCGCCTGGGCGTCCAGGGCCCCCTGCTCTTCGACGGCGCCATGGGCACCTGCTTCGCCTCCCGGCCCGGCCGCGCCGGGGAGCGCTGCGAGCTGGCCAGCCTCACCTGCCCGGAGGAGATCTCCGCCATCCACCGGGCCTATCTGGACGCCGGCTGTCAGGCCCTCAAGACCAACACCTTCACCGCCGGAGCGGACCTGGCGGAGGGCCGGGAGACGGAGGCCCGGAAGATCATTCAGGCCTCCTCCCGTCTGGCCCTGGAGGCGGCGGAGCCCTACGGGGCCCACGTGTTCGCCGACCTGGGCCCCGCCCCCGACGGCACGGACCGGGGGGAGAACTACCGCCGCCAGGCCTCCTGGTTCCTGGAGGCGGGGGTCCGCTGCTTCCTGGCGGAGACCCTGCCCTCCGACGACGGAATTCCGGAGCTGGCCCGGTATCTGAGCGCCTCCTGCCCGGAGGCGGTTCTGATCGTCTCCTTCGCCGTGTCCTTTGACGGGACCACCCGGGAGGGGCACAGCGGCCAGGCCCTCCTGCGCCGCGTATCCACCCTGGAGGGGGTGGACGCCGCGGGCTTCAACTGCGTCTGCGGTCCCCATCATCTTCTGGAGTACATCCGGGGGCTGGACCTCACCGGCGTCACCCTCTCCGTGATGCCAAACGCCGGGTATCCCACAGTCCTGGGCCGCCGGACGGTATTCCAGGGCACGCCGGACTACTTCGGCCGGAAGCTGGCGGAAATCGCCCAGGCGGGGGCCTCCGTCGTGGGCGGCTGCTGCGGCACCACCCCCGCCCACATCGCCCAGGCCGCCAGGGCTTTGGCGGCGCCGCGCCGCCTCACGGTCCCCGCCCGGCCCAGGGGCAGGGAGACCCCCGCCCCCGTCTCCCACCGGAACTCCCTGGCGGAGAAGCTGGACGATGGGCGGCGGGTCGTCGCCGTGGAGCTGGACCCCCCGGCGGATGACCGGATCGACTCCTTTCTGGAGGGCGTGAAAACCCTCCGGGACGCCGGGGCCGACGCCGTGACCATCGCCGACTGCCCCATCGGCCGCCCCCGGGCGGACAGCAGCCTCCTGGCCTGCAAGCTCCGGCGGGAGCTGGGGGCGGAGCCCCTGCCCCACCTGACCTGCCGGGACCGGAACCTCAACGCCACCAAGGCGCTGCTGCTGGGCCTCTCCATGGAGGGGGTCCACAACGTGCTGCTGGTCACCGGCGACCCCATCCCCTCGGAGGACCGGGGGGAGGTAAAGAGCGTCTTCAACTTCAATTCCCGGAAGCTGATCCGCTATGTGGCGTCCCTCAACGACACCGTGCTCCAGACCCCCTTCCGGATCTTCGCCGCCCTGAACGTCAACGCCAAAAATTTCTCGATGCAGCTGAACATCGCCCGGGAGAAGGAGGCGGCGGGGGTCACGGGGTTCCTGACCCAGCCGGTGCTGTCCCGGGAGGCCCTGGAGAACCTCCGGCAGGCCCGAGAGACCCTGAACAGCAGGATCCTGGGGGGCATCTACCCGGTGGTCAGCTACCAGAACGCCTGCTTCCTCAACAACGAGATCGCCGGCATGCGGATTGCCGGGGAGATCGCCGCCCTCTACCAGGGGAAGGACCGGGCGGAGGCGGAGGCCCTGGCGGTGAGGATCTCCGCCCGCATCGCCGGGGAGATCGCGCCGTACACCGACGGGCTCTACCTGATGACGCCCTTCAAGCGGGTGTCCCTGATGACGCGGATTCTGGAGCGGCTGCGGCAGGACGAGGCGCCGGCGGACCAGGCAGAGGAGGAGCGCCCATGAGCACGGAGCGGAACCCCTCCCAGACGTACTGGGCCGCGTGGTACCGGGCCCACCGGGAGGCCCCCGTGGTCAGCGACGGCTGGCTGGAGCCCTTCTCGGACCTCATCGCCGCCTGCTCCACGCCGGTTCTGGACCTGGGGTGCGGTGCAGGCAACGACACCGCCTCCCTTCTGGCCCGGGGCAGGGAGGTGATCCCCTGCGACAGCTGCCGGGAGGCTCTGGAGATCCTCCGGTGCCGCTTCCCGGAGGTCCGCCGGACGGCCTGCTTCGACCTCCGGGAGAGCCTGCCCTTTCCGGACGGTTTCACGGACCTGGTGGTGGCGGACCTGTCCCTGCACTACTTCTCCCAGCGGGAGACCGCGGCCATCCTGGCGGATCTCCGGCGGGTTCTGCGGGCGGAGGGCGTTCTGCTCTTTCGGGTGAACTCCGTCAAAGACGTCTGCCACGGCGCCGGGGAGGGCCGGGAGGTGGAACCCAACTTCTATCAGAGCCCCGACGGCCGGCATAAGCGCTTTTTCGACCGGGAGGACCTGCGGCGCTTCCTGGCCGGCTGGGAGGAGCTGGCCCTGTACGAGGAGACTATGACCCGCTATGGATCGCCCAAGCCCCTGTGGACCGGAGCGTTCCGTCCAGGGGCCGCCCATGACCGGACGAACGGCCCGGATACCGAAAAAGCCCGAAGGCCATAGGCCTTCGGGCTTTCCTGCGTCCTGGTCCGGCAGGGGGACTGCCGGGGGTTGTCCGCTGAATTACAGGTACTTCTGGATGCCGTCGGTGGCGGCGGAAACCTCGGCGCTGATGGTCACGGTGAACTTGATGCTGTTGCGCTCACCGAACACGTCCAGCCAGTTGAGGAAGGCCTCGGTCTCGCTGTCCACATCCCGGCCGACGATCTTGCAGAGGTTGTCAATGAACACGTGGGAGATGTCGTAATTCCCCGCGTAGAGACCGCTGATGAAGCCCCGGAAGGAATCGTAGTTGTTCAGCTTATACTCCTGGGCGTCGATCAGCCGGATATGATAGTGGATATCATATGTCATATTGCGGTTGGCCTCGATGCAAACAACGTTGCCGGGCTCGTCCTTCGCCGCGCTGTTAATCATTTCAATGAGGTGCTTCGTCTTGCCGGAGCCCTTCGCCCCCATCATCAGTCTGACCATAAAGAATCACTCCTGTCTTTTATTTTGGGATGTCCCTTGCTTGTTGTTAAGGATACCATAAACGGCGGGAAAAAACAATCCAAAAAAAACAGATTCCACATGAATTTCAAAAAATGGCAAAAACGGCGGAGGAGGCGCCGCTCCGGCGGTCCTCCCCCCTCCGTTTTCCCCGCCATTTGACAGGATGCGCGCCCGCCCCGGTCAGTCGGAGAGCAGCGCGCCCTTCAAAAGCCGCAGCAGCATCTGGCCATAGGTGATCCGGGGGACCTCCTCCCCGGCCAGGAGAGGGATCTCCGCCACGACCTCCTCCCCGGAGGTCACCGTCATGGTCCCCAGACGGTCCCCCACCGCCACCGGGGCCTCCACGGACTCCGCCAGGGCCACCGTCTGCCGAAGGTCCCCGGCCTTGCCCTTTTCCAGCAGCAGCGTGCCGCCGTCCCCCAGCACCGGCTGGGCCGTGGCCTGGGCGCCCAGGGTCACGGGCACCGGAGCCAGGGGCGTCTCCGGCGCGATTTTGCGCAGGGCGTAGGTGGAAAAGCCGTGGCTCAGCAGCGTCTGGGCGTCCTCAAAGCGCTGGGCGGAGGTGGCGTCCTTCATGATGACGGCGATCAGCTCCATGCCGTCCCGCTCCGCCGTGCCGGAGAGGCAGTAGAGGGCGCTGTCGGTGGAGCCGGTCTTGAGGCCCGTGGCGCCCTCGTAGAAGCGGATGAGCTTATTGGTGTTCACCAGCTGGGACTGCCCGCCCCGCAGGGAGTCCATCCAGATGGTGGTGTACTGGCGGATGTCCGGGTGGTTCAGGATCAGCTCCCGGCTCATCAGGGCGATGTCATGGGCGGAGGTGAGGTGGCCCGCCGCCGGGAGGCCCGTGGCGTTCTGGAAGGTGGTGTCGTTCATGCCCAGTTCCCTGGCCCGCTGGTTCATCCGCTCCACAAAGGCCTCCTCGCTGCCGGCGATCTGCTCCGCCAGGGCCACGGCGCAGTCGTTGGCGGAGACCACACACACGGCCTTGAGCATCTCCTCCACCGTCATCTGCTCGTGCTCCTTCAGCCAGATCTGGCTGCCGCCCATGGAACAGGCGTGGGCGGAGGCGGTGACTACGGTGTCATAGCTGAGCGCCCCGGAATCGACGGCCTCCATGGTCAGCAGAATCGTCATCACCTTCGTGACGCTGGCGGGCTCCAGCTTGGCGTGTTCCTCCTTGGCGAAGAGGACGGTTCCGGTCTCCTTTTCCATCAGCAGCGCCGAGGGCGCGGCCACCTCCAGCGCGGAGGCGGCGGTGGTCATCGCCAGCACCGCGCACACCAGCGCAAACAGTTTCTTCATGATGATCCCCCTTTCTCCTCCTATGGGTATGAAGCCCGGGGGACATTCATGACAGGCATTTTCCGCGCCGCCGGAGGCGGAGGGGGTGATTTTTTTGGGGGGGATTGGCCCGGTCAGGGGTCCGGGCCCTACGTGGCCTGCCGTTCCAGAGGAAGTCCGGAGGTCGCGGGGGACGGGCCGCCTGGGCGGCGGCCCCTACAGGAAAATCCGGAGGTCGGGGGAGGACGGGCGGCTAATAGCCGCCCCTACACCCCATCCCCTTGGGTTGATGCCACCCCCTTGGCTCCCCCCTCGGGGGGAGCTGGCTGGCCGCAGGCCAGACTAAGGGGGCTCCCCCATCCATGAAACCGCCGCCCGGACACGCCCCTTCGACATCCCTCGTTTGACGCGGGGCGCTTTTTCTGTTATAATCATAGACAATCCTGCCAGAAAAAACCGAGGAAGGAAGGAATTGGATATGAAACAACCACTTCGGCGCACTCTGGTGTGCCTGACTCTGCTGGCCCTGCTGGCCGGCATCGCCCCTGTTCCCGCCTCCGCCGCCGGCTTCCGGGACGTCCCCGCCGGACACTGGGCGGAGGACAGCATCCAGCGCAGCGTGAGCCTGGGCTTCTTCCAGGGCGAGAGCGCCACCCGCTTCGGCATGGGCGCGGAGATCACCCGCGCTGCCTTCGCCGTGGTGCTGAGCCGGTTCTACGGCTGGGAGACCCCCGCCCCGGAGCAGCCCCTCTTCCAGGACGTCCCCACCGACGCCTCCTATGCCGGGGCCGTGGCCGCCGCCTATGCCCACGGGGCCATCACCAGGCAGCAGCCAACCTTCCGGCCCGATGAACCCATAACCCGGGAGGCCCTGGCGGTGATCCTGGTGCGGTCCCTGGGCTACAGCTACCTGGCGGGCCAGGTGCAGGATCTGCCCACCCACTTCCAGGATGTCTACACCAACAAGGGCTACATCGCCCTGGCCTACAACCTCGGCCTGATGAACGGCACCTCCTCCAACGCCTTCTCCCCCTCCCGGGCGGCGCCCCGGGAGGAGGTGGCCGTGACTCTGATGCGGCTGTATGACCGGCTTCACGCCAAGGCGCCCCAGGTCACCGCCGTGGTCGCCGCTCCGGAGGAGGGGGAGTCCGTGCCGGACATGACGGGCCTGGACGCCGTGGCCATCCCCGCCGGGCGGCTGATGGGCGTGGGCGACAAGCCCGCCATCACCCCCACGATGACGGCCGCGGAGGCCGCGCAGCTGCGTGCCGACGCTCAGAACGCCGGGCTCAACGTCCTGCTGCACATTACCGGGGGGCCCTCCGCCCTGGACGCCCCCTATGAAGAGGCCGCCGCCCTTCTGGCCGGCGCGGTGGCCGAGGGCGGCTATGACGGACTCTTCCTGGACATGCCAACGGTGAAGCGGGATCGCCGCCAGGAGATGACCCAGTTCATGACGGACCTGCGGGACGCCCTGGGCGAGACCACCCTGTGCCTGTCCGTGGAGGCTCCCGCCTGGAACGGCCGGGAGTACGGCGGCTACGACTACACCGCCCTGGCCGACCAGGTGGACCAGCTGATCCTGCGGGTCAGCTCCTATGAGCTGGATTTCCCGGACGGACGCACCGTCGCGCCGGTGGACCCCCTGGAGGAGATCTACTACGCCCTCGCCTCCATGAAGGGGCATGTGGAGATCAGCCAGCTCTCCCTGCTGATCACCACGGAGCCCTTTGTCTGGGGCTCCAGCAGCCGCCCCCTGGACCTGAGCGCCCAGGAGCTGGCGGAGCTTTTGACCTCCGGGGAGATCCACTACTCCCAGCTGTACGGCTGCGCCTATACCATGGTGGAGTCCAAGGATGGGCTTCCCCTCTCAGTCTGGTTCCTGGACCGGGAGGCGGTCCAGGCCCGGCGGCAGATGGCCCAGATCTTTGGCGTAAACCAGATTTGCCTGTCCGACTGGAGCAGCGCCCCTCTGGAGCTGCTTACCGTCACCCAGTGAGAGAGGAGAGATTCCATGTCCTATGATGTGCTCGTCATCGGCGGGGGCCCCGCCGGACTGTCCGCCGCCGTCAATGTCCGGGCCCGGGGCGGCAGCGTGCTGGTGGTGTCCAATCCGCCGGAGGAGAGCCCCCTCTGGCGGGCGGAGCGGGTGGACAACCACCTGGGCATGCCCGCCATGACCGGCGGGGAGCTCCTCACCGCCTTCCGCCGCCACGCGGTGTCCGCCGGGGTGGAGTTCCGCACCGGCAAGGTCCTCACCTCCGTCCCCGCCAAGGACGCCTGGTATGTGAGCATCGGCAGCGATATGGAGCAGGCCGCCGCCCTGGTGCTGGCCGCCGGGGTGAGCCGGGGCGCCAAGTTCCCCGGCGAGGCGGAGTTCCTGGGCCGGGGCGTCAGCTACTGCGCCACCTGCGACGGGATGCTCTACCGGGGCCGCCCCGTGGCGGTGCTGGGCTACAGCGACAGCGCCCGGCGGGAGGCGGAGTACCTGACAGAGCTGGGCTGCGGCGTCACCTACTTCCACCGCCCCAAAGCCTGCACCATCACCGGCTCCGCCGCCGTGGAGTCCGTCACCTGCGACGGCGAGACCGCCAAGGTGGACGCGGTGTTTCTTCTGCGGCCCACCATGGCCCCCGGGGACCTGTTCCCGGGCCTGGAGACGGCGGGGGGCTACGCGGCGGTGGACCGCTCCATGGCCACGAACCTGCCGGGCCTCTTCGCCGCCGGCGACTGCACCGGCGGTCCTCTCCAGGTCTCCAAGGCCGTGGGCGAGGGCCTGATCGCGGGGCAGAGCGCCGCCATGTGGGCCGCGCAGGCCAAGCGGAAAAAAACGCACAACGGATGAGAGAAGCCTGATACAATGGCGGTACATCCCCTGAAAACAGCGGAATTTGACAGCACCGCGGAGGCGGCCTCCCTGGCCCTGGCGGACTTCCGGGCCGGATGGCGGGCGTGATGCCGCCGGAGGCCTCTCCCGGACTCTGGGCCGGTTTCCCGGAGGAGCACCCCTGAAATACGCGGAAAAGAGAGGCGAACGCCTCTCTTTTTTTCTTCAAAATCATTGATTCACCGTCACAAAGCGTCCGCTGGCCCGCTGGTCTGTCAGCCTCCCCTGGTCCACAACCACACATCCGTTCACAATGACATAGTCAATGCCCAGGGGCGGCTCATCCGGGCGGCCGGCGTTGACGTAGTCGGCCCGGTCAATGATGGTATCATAGTCAAAGATGACGATATCCGCGTTCTTCCCCACCTCTATGCTGCCGATCTGGGTCAGCCCGAACCGCTTCGCCGGCAGAATGGTGATCTTCCGTATCGCCTCCATCAGCGTCAGCTCCCGGTCCTGCCGGACATAGCGCCCGATGAGGCGCGGGAAGGTGCCCGCAATCTCCGGCGATCCGCTGGCGGGGTAGAACGGGCCGTCTGCCGCGTTGGTGGAGACGTAGATATAGTCCTTTTTCAGCGCCATGGTCAGGGCATCCCGGTCCCCCACAAAGGCGGTCACCAGGGTGGCCGGGCTGTTCTCCCGCAGCTCCCGGAACAGGGTCTCGTCGCAGCGCTCGCCCGTGTGGATTCCGCTGCTCACAATCAGGCTCTCGTAGCCCTTACCCGCGTAGCCCCGCTGCCAGCCGGCGTCGAACACGCCGGTCCCGATGCACACGGTAAACGCCTCGTACACGCCGCTGTCCGCCGTGATGTCCAATCCGTTCCTCCGCGCGGCGTCAATGGCCTCCAGGGCCTTTGGCATCATCCCCGCCATGCCCACCATGTACATCAGCTCCAGCAGGTGGACCTTGGCTCCGGTCTCCGCCGCCACCTCCAGAATCTCATCAAAGTGATCCAGGGCCTCCGTTCCATCCTTGCGCATGTGGATGGTCACAATCTTGTGGTAGGCCTTGGCCACCTTGGACAGCTCGATCAGCTCCTTTTTCGACACGCCCGGAATCAACTCCAGAGGGAAGCAGATGCCGCAGGCGCCAAATTCCATAAAGCGCTCCGCCAGCTGGGCCATGGCGGCAATCTCCTTGTCACTGGCATTCGCGTACAGGCTCTTGATGCCCACGGCGTCCCGCAGGACGAAGGACTGCGAGATAAAGAAGCCGTGATTGATGATAAAGCCCTCTTCCGCAATCTTCTTAATGAGCTTCCCGTTCAGGTTGCGCTCTCCGCCCAGGGTGGTGGTGCCCCCCTGCTGGACCAGACACTCCGCCGCGTAGGGATTTCCATCCACATGGGAGTGAAAATCAAGGAACCCCGGCGAGATCATCTTCCCCGCCGCGTCGATCACCCGGCGGCCGGTGAGGGGCTCCGGGGAGAGGGCGGCAATCCGGTCCCCGTCGATGCCGATATGGGCGCGCAGATACCGCCCTTCCACCACGTCGATCACCGTTCCGTTTGCCAGGACGAGATCATATACCTTTGTTTCCTCCATGACAGCACCCTCACGCATCGTTTCTGTTGAGATACTTGTACACCGTGGCTCTGCTGATCTTCAGGGTCTCCGCCGCCCTCTTGATGTTTCCGCCGTGCAGGTCCACCGTTTTCCGGACATAGTAGGCGCACATATCGCTCAGCGTCCGGCACTCCTCCACGTCAAAGGCCAGAACGTCCTTGGCGACAGAGACGCTTTTCAGGATCTCGTCCGGGATGCTCTCCCTTCCAATCACCCTGGAGTTGGAGATGATCGTCATGCGCTCAATCACATTCTCCAGCTGGCGGATGTTTCCGGGCCAGTCGTAGGCGCTGAGAATGTCCACCGTCTCCTTGTCCAGCACCCGGTTGCCCTTGGGGCTGTATTTGTGCAGGAAATACTCCAAAAAGATCTGGAGGTCGTTCTCCCGCTCCTTTAAGGCGGGCAGCTTGATGTGCAGCAGGTTCAGGCGGTAAAACAGGTCCTGGCGGAAGTTCCCCAGGGCGATCTCCTCCACGATGTCCTTATTGGTGGCGGCAATGATCTGCACATCCACCTCAATGGGCTCCGCGCCGCCGATGGGCACGATCTTCCGCTCCTGGAGGACCCGCAGGAGCTTGGCCTGAATGTCATAGGGCATGTTGGTAATCTCGTCCAGAAACAGGATGCCCTTGTTGGCCAGCTCGAATTTCCCCTTCTTGCCGCCGTGCTTCGCCCCGGTGAACGCCCCCTCCTCATAGCCAAACAGCTCGCTCTCCAGCAGGCCGCTGGGCAGCGCGCCGCAGTCGATGGCGATGAAGGGGCCGTTCTTTCTGGGGCCATAGCTGTGGATGGCCTGGGCCAGCATCTCCTTGCCCGTGCCGCTGTCCCCCTCGATGATGGTTCCCGCCTCAAAGGTGGAGGACTTCTTGGCCAGCTCGATGACGCTCTTCATGGCCTGAGAATTGCTTTTGATGTCGTGAAAGGTGTACCGGCTCGTGTTTCCGCCGGAGAGCTTCCGCGCCCACTTTTTGATATCGGAATACACGGTAAACACCCAGACCTCATTGTCCCTGTGTTCCCCGTTCTCCGCAATCTTGTAGCGGTTGAAGAAGCACTGCCGGCTCTCGCCGCGGTGGTTGATGATGCTGATCTTATTGTCGCAGTTGGAGCAGATGGAGCTGTAGGGGTATTTTTTCAGCTCCGCGATGGGCGGTGTCGTCACCAGCTGGGAGATGTCCCCGCCTACCACATCCTCCTTCACCCCAAACAGGTCAAACAGCCTCCGGTTCCCGTGGATGATCCTGCTGCTGTCGTCCACATACACCACGCCGTCGGAGACCGTATCCAGAATATACTGCTTTTCCTCCCGCTGCTTTTCCACACTGGCCTGGCTGCTCCGCCACTTCAGCGCGTTCTCAATGGCCCGCTCCACCGCGGTGACAAAGGAGATGATATACGCGTCCATACGGTCCGCCAGCGTATACAGCCCCACCATGCCGACCATCTGCCCCTCTACATCCAGGACCGGGGCCGCGTACCCCGCGTATTTGTGAAGAGGCTCAAAATAGTGCTGGGCCCCCGCCACACAGTATGCCTTTCTGAGCTCCAGGGCAAGGGAAAAGCAGTTGGTCCCGATCCGCTCCTCGGCAAAGCTGTCGATCTCGCTGATCCGCTTTAACCGGTCCAGATCCTTGTCCGCCTCTGTCCCCAGGCCAAACAGCTTCCGTCCCGTCCGGTCCGTAATAATGCCATAAAAGCAGTCGCTCTCCAGATCCCGGAAAATATCCCGGAGGATTCCGCTGGCATCCTCCACAAAGGCCGCCGTGACCAGGTCCGGCTTCCGTCTGCCCCCGGCTCCCTCCGGATCGACCGGGGAGAAGCGCGTCCGGCGGTCACGGCACCGCTCCCAGGACTGAAAAATCGCCGGGGAGATCGTGGTGTCATTGATCCCATGGCCCTTCATGAAATTGGTCCAGGCATACTCATAGCCCATCAGTTGAGGATTTTCGATGTTGTAAAACGGATTATATCCCATCAGTCTGTCCCTCCTTTGGACAGAATGGTCCTGTTGTCAAGCACATTCCAAAGGATCAAACGATCCTTTGCAACCCGGCGGCGATCCACCCCCGCCGGAGGCCGCATGCGCGGCCATGACTTGCACTTCATAGAAAATCAAGGCGCCTCGCGCGTCAGCGGACTGCCCGCCCGCTGGCTGCAACAGCGGAATTTGCGCTTTTGCGGCTTGATTCCCTATCTCTTCAGCCCGCATCACATCGATTGGAAAAGGGCAATTCCTCCGGCGCGCGCACCTGCCGGCCGTATGCCGCGCCGTGCCAATCGGTAATTTTATTTTCATTTTACAGGCCTTGTCTGAAAAATGTCAGAACGGCCTGACGGTGGACGTCTTAGCCCATTTTAATGGGCCGGCGGACTTTGCCCGCCTTGAAAATCGGATTGCCGGTTTTCAAACGTTTTGATTATATCACAAACAAATCCAAAAGGGAGGCCCTCTAAAAAACATTCTCTCCCCGGCAGAACGGAGGAGCACGGCGCGTCCCCCCGGAGGAAGAGCCGGCTGGGACCCAGGGCAGGCGATCCCGCCCTGGGTCCCAGCCTTACAGGGATCTCCCGGCGTCATGCCGGGAGGCCCAGGAGAATCCCAGTGTTTTTAAAGCCGCGCTCAGTCCTTAAAGAGCTCCTCCGCGGTGGGCACTTCCACGTCCAGGGGCAGGGCGACCTTGGAGATGTTGATGAGGTGCTTGTAGTCCACGTTCT